>NZ_JBPOFP010000098.1:0-17842 GCF_051252315.1 Paraglaciecola sp.
AGTGGCTGAAGGCGCACGCCTGGAAAGTGTGTTTAGGGTTAAACCTAACGAGGGTTCGAATCCCTCTCTCTCCGCCAAATTTAATGAATAAGCCTCTGTTATACAGGGGCTTTTTTATATATGTGATATATAACGCCGTCAATAAAGCCGTCAATTTAGGGTGCTGCAGTTTAATTTTATACACAGCTAAAACACATACCCCTCACCATGAAATATTTATCAATTAATATTGAATACACGATTAGTCGTTATTTTTCGCTGCTTTTCTTTTTAAATAAGTAGTTATTACTTCAATGTACGTGGTTAAGGTTAAATACAAACTGGTTTTCGATATTAAAGTAATCAGACTGGTTACATTTACTTTCATCCTATAATTTGGGAAAAAGCGTTAGTAAATAATGATTGTTTCTTTAAAAAGTAAAATGTTTTGATAAAACCATAAGATCCTTAAAAAGAAACTCTAGTTTTTCATGTATCAAGTCCATCATAACAATACTACCTCCTTTTCTAATGTATGTACCATTTTCAAAAGATAATGAACACCTTACGAACCCATCTAGCTTGACTTTAGGCATTACAATATTTAAGCAATTTGAATTATGGTTTATGGTAATAATAAATCTTCTACCGTTTGATAAATCGCCTTTGTGGATTAGATGAATTGGATGTGAATTATGGTACAAAGCAAATGATTCTATTTCTGAAAGATCTTTTATAGTGTCGGTTTCCCTGTAAGCAAAAAAACGGTGCCGGCACATACTTCTGACATCATTAAATAAATGATATTTTCCATATTTTTTATAATCGATGCAATCACATTCTCCTGTTTTTAAGTTTGTCTTATTTTCAACTAACCAATCGTAGGTTTGTATTTTATTAAGTTTATTGACACTTAATTTTGTATCTTTAAGTGCAAATGAAATGCTATCGTTAAACAAGTACAAGTATTTTTGGGTTAATATTTTTTCTCTTTCAACGCAGAACTCAGTGATAGCTTTCGCTCTTAAACTTTCTTTATATAGAATTTCTTTTTCTTCTTGATCTCTAAGATATCGGTGTAATTCTTTTTTTTGATTAGCAAGCTCTCTTCTTTCATTCAAAGTTGAAAAGCATTTTTCAATATCTTCTTGAAATATGTGTATTCCTTTTTTTATTGGGACAGGGGTTGCTGGTGGATCACCATATGACCAACGTTTTTCATAAAGGTGATATCCAAACCTCTCAATAGAAGGTGTTTTTCTTTTTGATAGTGCATATATGTTAATCCATTCGTTTGAATAACCAATACTAAGCCCAAATCTAATGTTTAAATCTGTGATGTTTATATTTAAGCAGTAAAGAGCTTTATGAGGGTCCGAATAAATCGCAGAGTCTAATTCATCATTAGGTGGAGTTTTTGAGTCAAATAAAAACAAAGCACCAATTTTATGTGGTAAAAGTATTTTCTCTATTTCAGCTTCAATTCTTTCTAATTCATCTTGAATTTCAGCTACACTTTTAAGATTCATAAATTAAATCCGTACATTTTATTAACTTGGTCATTGTACGTCCACTGAGGTATTTAAACCATAGAAGTTATCTAAGAAATTTTATTATAGAGATTTGATTGAAGTTGAAACCATAATAGAGCATAGTCACTTTAGCCCTTAAAGAGATTAAAAATACATTAATCAGAAGAGAAAATAAATGAGTAAGACATCGCACCAATTTCATGACGTTATAGCTAACAAAATAGCAAATTTACGCCCAAAGTTGATGGATGTGTCTCGTCGGAATCCATTAATTAATCACTCTGCAAATAAAACTTCTACAAGTTCTATTCGTATTGTCGATGAGCAACCACAGCAGATAGTTGAATATTTATGTGTCATTAATAGAAGTATGAAATTAGGTTCTTTACCAGCGCTAGAAGAAGATCCCGTTGACGAAAACGTCACAGAGTTTCAAAGTGCATTTCAAGCTAAATTGCGTACTGACCCAATTTATCTGCAATCACTAACGAAAATTGACCATGCAAGAGATGAAGATGCGTTTGAGAATAAGGCAAAACTTGAACGAGAGCTCAAAGACCGATTACGAATTGAAATGGGGATGATCCCTCGGGTGGTTAAAGTAGATAAAACCAAGCTTAGTGAGCATGCGAGAAACCACGGTATAAATCCGTCTTTTAATTTACCAGAGCCGAATGTAAAAACAGAAGATGATCGTCATTTGGATGACACCTTGCAAACATTACTTTTAGGTAAGTCACTCTCAGCAGTTGCAGGTAAAATTGAATCAAAGGATAAGTTTTATAAAGAAGAAAAAGGGTTAGAGACTCTTTATCTTGCATTAGGTTATGTTGTTTGGAAAGAGCCTAATGCAGTTGAATCTAAAGGAAGTTTTAACTCTCCTTTATTACTTCTGCCTGTTGGATTAGAGAAATCTAAACAAAAAGGTGGCTACGTCTATTCAATCGCATTACGAGATGATATGTTGGTTAACCCCGCATTGTCACATAAGCTGGAAAATGATTTTGGTATTACCTTAAATAGCTTACCTGATTTAAATAATGTATTGGATATAGATAATTGGTTACAAGAAACAGTTGATAAACTTCCTAAAGCATTACAAGCAAATCTGAGAAGGCAAGCTACCTTAAGCATTTTTCCATTTACAGGTATTGAGCTTTTTTATGACCTAGAGCCTGATATCGATTTTTCACAATTTAACTTATTGTCTGAAATGATGAGCGGTGTTACCCCAGATGGAAATAAACCGTTTAAAAGCGAGCTAACTGCACATGATGTTGATAATTCGTTAGCAAACAAATTAGTACCCCACATGGTGATGAATTCTGACTCATCTCAATTTTTAGCCATGATGAAAGTATCAGAAGGACAAAATCTTGCTATTGAGGGCCCTCCTGGTTCAGGTAAATCACAAACCATTACAAATCTAATAGCAAATGCTATTTATACCGGTAAAAAAGTACTTTTTGTTGCCCAAAAGAATACTGCATTGGAAGTAGTTTTATCTCGTCTTCAGAAGTTAGGTTTAGATAAGCTTGTTTTGCCTGTGACGAATGAACATACAAAAAACACAGAATTTTACGACAAATTAGCATCACGAATAGAGCTTAGTTCAAACGGTTGGGACAATGAACTTAAACACGACCAGATCCGTCAAAATGAGCAACACAAAGACACATTAGATAAATATTCACAAGTTCTAAGTCAATTTGTACCTAATACACAATTATCTGTTCATGAAGCTTTGGGGTTGCATATAAAATATTCTGACGAGTTAGATACACTTGTAAGTTACGCATCGGGACCTTTCTTATCTGTCAAACATGAATCAATCAAGATAGTTCTAGATAAATTATTCATGAGTGAATTATCTCGAAATATTACTCACATCGATGAACAATTACAAAAGGTTCCAGCTTATCCTGAAAGTCTGTTCAGCCAAGTGAATCAAACGTCTTTAGGATTCTATGAACTCAATGAGATTAAGCAATTTATAGTTGATGTTGGGACAACATTTCAAGCGGCATGTACATCATGTGATTTCGAAGAAGATGCAATATCGGGTAAACGAGAAATCGATGTTAATCAAGAAAAAAACAAAGCATTAGATGACTTCTTATCGACGCTGAAAACGGTAATTTCACACTTTGAATCGACACAATCCCCGTTATTAAAAGCGTTAAATTCTGATCAATATAACTTAGTTTCTTTACTTGAAAGTCTACCTACTCAAGCAACGGTCATCTCTGAATTCACTCTGTTATTAAAAAGATTAACTGAATCTCAGAATATTTCCAATGATGAAGAACTCACATTCCATGGATTGTCACCTCTGTATAATGATAATCATTATGGTCCTTTAACAGCTTTAGAGACGCTTTTAGATAAGTTATGCCAATGTGTGTCTGATGCGGATAAACTAACTGACATTTCAGAACAAGTTGCATCATATCAGGATGTTGCACAGCAAATCATTAATATAAAACAGTCCGTAGCTGAAGATTTACAAAGAGAAGATAGTGCTAAGTTTAGTGTTCAATCATTACATGATTTGTCACTGATTATTCAAGATACGCCTATATTAAATAATAATGAGTTACTGAGGACGTTATCTGTTAAACCCATCTCTACTGTAAAATCGTCATTATTTAATTTAGAAAATCAGGCTAAAGTACTTGTTTCTGAGGGTATAGAGCTCGAACGTCTTCCGTCCAAAATGGAAATAGAGAATGCCCGCAACTGCATTCAAACCTCAGGACTATTTAGCTTCTTATCAACCCATTATAAAAATGCAGTAAAACTCTTTGAATCAATCTATAGCTTACCAAGTGGCGGCTTCAAAACGATTGGTAAATTAGGAGCATGTCAAAAGTTGACGCAATTATTAGAGATATATACAAAATGGTCACTAGAAGATGCTAACGTTGTTATAGCAACCCCAGAAAAGCTCAATTTTAATCTTCTTAAAGAAAGTATTGCACAAGTTGAGCTGCTTGAGAAAAAGTTAAAAAAAGCAGGACTTCTTTTAAGTGATATTAACCAGGACACTGTCAGTCAAATTACGACATTTGTTAATGATGAAGCACTATTCAGCGCATTTAAAACTTTGGATAAGTCATCGTTAGATACTCTGGAAAATAATTATAATGTGTTAGAGCAGGCATTAGCCGAATTCAACGAGTTTCTCAACAATGCACAAAAAGCTACATGGGAGGCGTTAATTTTAGAGCAGTTTGGCTCTGTCTCGATGTTTAAATCTATTGTGTCATCCTATAATGTAGATCGTGAAAGCTATTTAGCCTTTTCATCGCTACTTGATTCTGTTGCAGCTAATATAGGCGTCGAAAAAAGTAATATATCACTTTCTGACATTGCGCAATTATCACATCTTGCAAATGATTTAACTAAGGTAAAACCTTGGTTGCTTAATTTATCTCTAAATGATGCAAATAACGTCCCTTGGCAAAACTTAATTCCCCGAAATACCGAAAATGGTCATTATGTTACATTAAGATATATCAGCGAATGCGCTAAAAAGATTGAAGTGCTGGAGGAATCATCAAAGCAACTCATTATCTTGTTTAGCAAAGTAGATGATACTTTCCAAGAGCAAGCGCATACAATAAATAATATTAAAAAAATATGTACAGCTACGATGGACGATGAGTATGGTGTGACACATTTGGTGGAAAGAAGCTCTATTTATCAGCAATTTATTGACTTAGGAGTGCCTCTTGATATTGTATCTTACTATTATTCTTTAGAGTCACCACTAAGTTTAGCGCAAAGCATTTGCTTGGCAATATTACGTTCTGTGGTGAAACAAGTGTTTCAGGAGCATGGCAATATTCTTGCGCAATCATCTGGAAATCGTTTAACAGCAGCCCAAAAGGCTTTTCAACATAATGACAAAGAATTAATAAATTTGTCATCAGAAGCTGTCTTGAATAGAGGATTAAAACCTCTAATTAGCATCGCCGAAGGAGTAGGGGTTGGTAAGAAAAGCGCCTACACTGACCTATCGTTGATCTCTCATCAAGTTGCGCTTAAAAGAAAAATGTCTGTAACCAAGCTTATTAAAAGAAGCCAGAATGCACTTCTTGGTTTACATCCTTGCTGGCTAATGGTGCCTTCATCAATCGCAAGTTATTTACCTAGAAAAGAAATATTCGACTTACTCATTATTGATGAAGCATCACAGATGACACCTGAACAGTCGATATCTGCATTAATGCGAGCGAAGCAAGCCGTCATTGTAGGTGATACAAATCAGTTACCACCCACAAGCTTTTTTGCTGGTGTATATGATGATGAAGATGAAGACGAGGATGTTGTCACCGTTGAAGAGTCTATCTTAGAGTTAGCTAATAATGCATTTTCGCCTAAACATCGCTTGCGTTGGCACTACCGTTCTAAACATGAATCTTTAATTGCGTTTTCGAATCATTATGTATATGACAACGAACTCATTATCTTCCCAACACCCCACAGCGGGAAACGTGATTTGGGTGTCAGTTTAGTAAGAGCTGATGGGATCTATGAAAGAGGGCTTAACCCAACAGAAGCAAATAAAGTCGTTGATGGCATTATTCACTTTATGAAAACTACACCTGATAAATCATTAGGCGTAGTGACCATGAATAAATCACAACAAGAGCATATTGAAGCCTTAATCCTACAAGCACGAGATACAGATAATGATATTTCTGATTACCTCGCTAAGTGGGAAGAAACCGATAAAGGAATGTCTCGTTTTTTCGTAAAAAACATCGAGAACGTCCAAGGGGATGAACGTGATGTAATATTCATTTCAACGGTATATGGTAAAAATGCACAAGGTAAATTCAGTAAAAACTTTGGTCCAATAAATGGTGTAGCAGGGAAGCGGCGTTTAAATGTATTATTTTCACGCGCCAAAGAGCGTATTGTGACATTCACCTCTATCCCCATGGCTGACTTCGACACCAGTGGAGCCAAAGAGGGCGTGTTGTTATTTAAACGTTGGCTCGAATACTCGGCAACAGGGCGCTTAGGTGAGCAAATTGTACATTCTGATGATTTGGTCGCAGAAACCGACTCTCCGTTTGAAGATGCGGTGATTGATGTGATTAAAAACTTAGGTTTTATTCCTGTGCCGCAAGTGGGAGTGGCTGGTTATTTTATTGATATTGGTATTAAACACCCTGATTATCCATTGGGGTACATCTGCGGGGTAGAATGTGATGGTGCAAGCTATCACAGCAGTAAATCAGCAAGGGATAGAGATATTCTCAGAGAGGAAGTCCTTTCACGTTTGAATTGGTCGTTATATCGAATATGGTCTACCGATTGGTTTAATTATAAAGCTAATCAAATCGAGTTGTTGAAGGCTCACCTAGAAGAACGATTACAATCGTGTTTAAAAGACTATGATGCTACAAATCCTTACACCAAAGATGAGTCGTATACAAATAATGACGTTGAGCAATTTGATGCAGAGAAACCAAATAGCTCACAAGAGAATGACGCTCAATATATCGAGATTGGTAGTAAATTTAGCGTGGCATATCTTTCAGGCTCAATTCAAGGACAAGTTGCTAATTTTAGGCTAGTTAAGAGCTCTACGGATGTGTCCAGCAAAGCTAATAATATACAACTGATTGGTATCGACTCGCCGCTGGGCAGTGCAGTAGTTGATGGCCAGGTTAACGATGAAGTAAGTTATTTTGCGAACAACATTGAGATGAAAGTAAAGATTGTCTCAGTTGAAGATTAACTGAATAAACTTTTCTAAAAATAAGCTTGGTAAGTGAAACAGATAAAATGAGAACATAACCAATGAAACTAGGACGTTTAAAGCGTATTGAACCAAGACATGCTTGGCAAACTGAAGATAGGCATTTTACGCCTTGGCTTGCTCAAGATGAAAACATCGAGCTGTTAAGCGAAACGTTAGGCCTTGATTTAGAAGTTGAGGCCCAAGAAAAGCAAGTTGGGCCTTTTAGAGCGGATATCTTATGCAAAGATAGGCATTCAGAGGCATTTGTCTTAATCGAAAACCAGTTGGAAAAAACAGATCATAAACACCTTGGTCAGTTAATTACTTATGCCTCAGGGTTAAAAACGGCATATATTGTATGGATAGCGACTAAGTTTCATGAGGAGCATCGAGCTGCATTAGACTGGCTCAATACAATCAGTGATGAAGAATTTAAGTTCTTTGGTCTAGAGGTAGAGCTGTGGTCGATTGGTGACAGTGAGTATGCCCCAAAGTTTAATATAGTGTGCAAGCCCAATGAGTGGTCACGAAACACGAGAGAAGGCTTGAAAAATGTCGAAGATGGTCTTTCAGACATTAAGCAGTTACAACGACGTTTCTGGGAGCACCTTAAAGAGCATCTAAAAACTGAACATAACATTCACACTCAAAAAGCAAGGGCGCAAAACTGGCTCAACACTGTGATTGGTAAAACTGATGTTCATATTACCTGCACTTGTAACTCAATTACCAATACCATTGGTGTAGGGCTTTACATTGGTAGTGAAAGTGCCACTGAGATATTCAATGCTTTAAAACTTGATGCGGTTATGATTGAAAATGAATTAGGTTTTGAAGTTGAATGGCAAGCTTTAGAGCAAAAACGAGCATCCCGAATACAAGTCTATCGTGAAAACAGCGTCCTATCAGATGAAAGCACATGGCCAGTGCTAAGTCAGTGGCTAGGTGAAAAAGTTGCAAAATTTGATAGCGTCTTTAGAAGACGTTTACAAGAATTATAAAATGCTGATATCAACACTTTCAGTTGGGTATCAGCACTTAATACGAATAAAAAGGTTTATAAAAATGACAACGCAACAAATCAATCAAGACGATATAAACAAAGCTGTCTGGAGTGCATGTGACACCTTTCGCGGTGTGATAAGTGCTGATACCTATAAAGACTTCATCCTCACCATGTTATTTTTGAAATACATTTCTGATGTATATAAAGACGAATACAACAAATTAGTTACTCAATATGGGGATAACCCCGACCTGATTCACGCAATGATGTCGAAGCAGCGTTTTGTATTACCAGAAGGAGCAAGCTTTTGGGATATATACGATAAACGCTATGAAGCAGGCAATGGTGAGCGTATAGATAAAGCTTTGCACGCGCTAGAAGAAGCTAACGGCAGTAAGCTTAAAAACGTATTCCAAGACATCAGCTTTAACACAGACCGTTTGGGTCAAGAAAAACAAAAAAACGACTTACTTCGTCACTTACTGGAGGACTTCGGTAAAGATGTATTAAATCTAAGCACGGAGCGTGTCGGTAGTTTAGATATCATCGGTAATGCCTACGAATACCTTATTAAACACTTTGCCGCTGGCAGTGGTGCTACCGCTGGTGAATACTACACCCCACCAGAAGTTTCGACCCTTCTGGCAACGGTTCTAGAGCCAGTTGAGGGCGACCAAATATGTGACCCGTGTACAGGCAGTGGCTCGCTACTGTTAAAATGTGGCGCTATGGTGCGTAAAAATTCAGGCTCTAAAAAGTACGCCTTGTTCGGGCAAGAAGCGATTGGTTCAACATGGGCATTAGCCAAAATGAACATGTTCCTGCATGGAGAAGATAACCACCGTATTGAATGGGGCGATACTATTCGTAACCCACTGCTACTTGATAAAGACGGCAACGGCTTATTGCACTTTGATGTAGTAACAGCTAACCCGCCATTTTCATTAGATAAGTGGGGTCATGATGACGCCGGCAATGACCCATATGGTCGCTTTAGAAGAGGTATTCCACCGAAAACCAAAGGTGACTACGCCTTTATTATCCATATGATTGAAACCCTCAAACCTGAAAGTGGCAGAATGGCAGTCGTAGTGCCACATGGTGTGTTATTTAGAGCTTCATCAGAAGGCAAAATCCGCCAACAACTGATTGAAGAAAACTTGCTAGACACCGTTATTGGCCTGCCAGAAAAGTTGTTCTTTGGTACAGGTATTCCTGCCGCTATTTTAATATTCAAAAAGCAAAAAACTGACAATAACGTGCTGTTTATTGATGCCAGCCGTGAGTTCAAATCAGGTAAAAACCAAAACCAGTTAACACCTGACAATATCCAAAAAGTCATCGACACCTACAAAGCGCGTGAAACCACCGATAAATATTCCTACTTAGCCAGCTTGGACGAAATTAAAGAAAACGACTTTAACCTCAATATTCCACGTTACGTTGATACCTTTGAAGAAGAGGCTGAAATTGATTTAGTGGCAGTACGTACTGAGCGTGTACAGCTTAAAAATGAGCTGAAAACCCTTGAAGCAGAAATGGAAGGCTACTTAAAGGAGTTGGGTTATGGTGCCTAATGGATGGGAAATAAAAAAGCTAAATAATGTCTTCAAGGTTTTTGACTCTCTTCATAAAACCCCGACATTTTCAGATGACGGTTATGCAATGGTTAGGGTTACAGATATAAAGGGCGGATATCTTGACCTAAACAATACTAATAAGGTGTCATCGGAGGTCTTTGCTGAATTTACAAAAAAATATAAACCCAAAGCTTCTGATATAGTTTTCAGTCGTGTTGGAAGCTACGGTATTAGTTCGTACGCTGCAACAGATACACCATTTTGTCTAGGTCAAAACACAGTTATTGCAGAATCGAACTCAAGCGCAGACTCTCTTTATATTTTTAATGTGCTTAAAGGGCAGTACGTTAAAAGGCAAATAGAAAGAACTGTCGACGGCTCTTCACATAAAACAGTCAGCCTTAAAATTATTAGAAGTCTGGACATACCAATCCCTCCACTCCCAGAGCAACGCAAAATCGCCAAAATTCTATCCACATGGGATAAAGCGATTAGCACCACCGAGCGCCTAATCGACAACAGCAAACAGCAGAAAAAAGCCCTCATGCAGCAACTGCTCACAGGCAAAAAACGCTTACTTGATGATTCAGGCAAACCGTTTGAGGGTGAGTGGGAAGACAAGTATTTGCATGATGTAGCACGAATTATAGTTAGCCCTGTAGACAAGAAAACAATCGAAGGTGAAATCCCTGTTGAACTTTGTAACTATACCGATGTTTATTACAACACTAAAATAACCAAGTCGTTAACTTTTATGAAAGCGACTGCAAAGCAGAGTGAAATAGATAAGTACACCTTAAAAGTTAATGACGTAATAGTTACAAAAGATTCAGAAACACCAGGAGATATTGCTGTACCAGCTTTAGTAAGCGAAGATTTAAATGGTGTGGTTTGTGGCTATCACTTGGCGATTATTCGCCCTAACAATGAATTGGTAGAAGGTTCTTTTCTCAACTACCTATTCTCCATGCCAAAAACTCGTTATTACTTTTTTACATTAGCAACTGGCGCAACAAGGTTCGGTTTATCTGTAGGCGGCATTAATAAAGCCCACTTAACGTTACCGCCATTGGTTGAACAACAAAAAATCGCAGCCTTATTAACAAATACAGACAAAGAAATTGAGCTATTAGAACAACAGCTTGCTGACCTGAAGCAAGAGAAAAAAGCGTTGATGCAGCAGTTGTTAACAGGCAAGCGCAGAGTGAAAGTGGATGACAAGGAGGTCGCATGATCACGCAAAAACGACCTCGTACTATACAAATATTTTTACCGACTGGCGACCCAGCGGGCATTCGCATTGCCGAGCAAACCACCTCGATTATTCGCTTAATTGAAGTGCCTCGTAGTGATATTGCTGAATTTGTAAAAATACCAGAAGCTAAGCAGGTCGGCTTGTATTTTTTAGTTTCTGGCGATAGCAAAGACGAGTTATATATTGGTCAGTCGGGCGATGTGGGCAGCCGATTGATGCAGCACTACAAAGACGAAAAGAAAGATTGGGAGCGTGCATTAGTTTTGGTATCGCTCACCAATAACTTAACGCAAACCCATGTGCTGTATTTAGAATCACTGTCCATAGAAAAAGCAAAGCTTTGCCAGCGTTATGAATTGCTTAATGGTAATGGCGGGCAAAAGCCACATACACCTGTTCCACTTAAAGCAGATTGCGATGAAATTCATGAAATTGGTAGCTTGTTGTTAGCGACGCTTGGTTACCCCATATTTGAATCATTAACCGAAGCAACAACTCACCAGACAGAACAGGTTTTTTTATGTATCCGAACAGATGTCGATGCGAAGGGCATTTATACCAATGAAGGAATGGTGGTATTAAAGGGCTCTTCTGCGCCTATGACTGCCCAACGAAAGAATAATGAGCGCTTTATGGAAAAGCGTGACCAGCTGTTATCTAAAGGTGTAATTACAGAGCAAGGTGGGCGCTTCGTCTTTCAGCGTGATTATTTATTCCCAACACCCAGTGGTGCGTCGTGCTTTTTGTTACTCGGATCTTCAAACGGATGGGTAGATTGGAGAACTGAGCAAGGGTTAACGCTTCATGAGCACCAGGGTCGTTCATTAAATATGGATATTTCAAATGATTAAATCCTCTTTAACTCAAGGTACTTAATCGTATGTGTGATGGTACTCAAACACTTAAATTTTGCACATGTAGTAGCAAAATAGATAGAACAAAAGACCATTGGTTGTTATCTCGAAAGCATGCTGTTCAACCCTTTGATGATTTAACCTACCTGGTGGGTATGATTGAAAGCCCATATGACATTGATTTGTATGAGCGAGCACAATGTGTGCGTTGGATAAAAGCACATTTAGAACGAAATCAGTTGCTCGATACGCCATCCTGTTTTGATTTTAATTATGAACCTTTAGAAGATGATCTGTTAAAAATACAAATAGGCACACATAAGATAGTCTTAACATTTTCTCAAGGGGAATGGGGTGAAACGTTTGATTCTCCATTCACACAAAAAATCAAACGTACTGTACAAGCAAAAGGGTATGTTAAAACCCTATCGACACTAGCATAGATAAGGATAAAGGAATATACGATGTCAAAAAGTCCCGATTATAAGGAAGAATTCAGCGCAAAAATACCAGCACTGACATTGTTAACCAACTTGGGTTACACCTTCATTGCACCAAGTGAATGCGAAGCGCTGCGTGGTAACACTCTAGCAAGTGAAAAGAAAAGCACTCATCAGGTTATCTTGTTACCTGTAATGCGTGATTTTTTAGCTAACCAAACATTCTCATTCGCAGGTAAGCAACATAAGCTCTCAGATGCGGCCATTGATAAGGTAATGCATGAGTTAAACCCTGCTATGAATCTTGGATTAAAAGCGGCTAACGAGAAGCTTTATGATGCATTGATGTATGGCGTGAGTGTGACTGAATTTATTGATGGTAAAAAAGCCTCCCCCACCATTAAGCTGATTGATTGGGATGATGTTGATAACAATGTGTTCCATTGTACCGAGGAATTAGTAGTACAAAATGCCGAAGGAACGGGTAATCGCATTCCAGATATTGTGTGCTTTGTGAATGGGTTGCCATTAGTGGTGATTGAGGCGAAACGCCCGGATTCGAATAAAGAAGGTAAATCAACCAACGCTGAGGCGATTTCGCAGCATATTCGAAACCAAGGTCAGGCTGAAATCCCTCACTTGTATGCTTATAGCCAATTGCTACTAGCAGTAAACGGGCATGAAGGCCTATATGCAACTTGTGGAACTAAAGACAAATTTTGGGCTAAATGGAAGGAAGAACATATCCCTGAAGCGGAATTTGTGCGGCTTAAAAATCATAAACTAAGTAATAACCAATTACATGAATTGTTTCATCACCGTTCAGCCAAGGATAAAGATGATTACCAGTCATTGATTGCTGCAGGTGATTTAACCGTAACCGACCAAGATAGGTTGATTGTCAGCTTATTAAGACATGAGCGCTTATTGGATATGACTCGCCTGTTTACCTTGTTTGATAAAAAAACAGGCAAAATTATCGCTCGTTATCAGCAAGTATTCGGCATTAAGGCACTAATAGAGCGTATTAACACATTTGATAAATCAGGTGCGCGTGAAGGCGGTGTTATTTGGCATACCACAGGCAGTGGTAAGTCGTTTACGATGGTGTTTTTATCAAAAGCGCTTATTTGGCTTGAAGAACTTGTGCAGTGCCGCGTAATTATAGTGACTGACCGCGTGGACTTAGAAGACCAGCTAAGCCGCACTTTTGCCTCGGGTGGTGCGCTCACCGACCGTGATAAAAAAGATGCAATGGCAACCACAGGTAAACGCTTAGCCGAACAAATTGGTCAAGGGAACGAGCGCGTTATTTTCTCGATAATTAATAAATTTGGCTCTGCGATAAAACACGAAAACTGTTACAACGACAGCTCGAATATTATTGTGTTAGTGGATGAAGGTCACCGCAGTCAAAATGGTGAAAATAATATTCGCATGCAGCAAACATTACCCAAAGCCGCTTTTATTGCCTTTACGGGTACGCCGCTATTAAAAGATGATAAGACTGAAAATAAATTCGGAAAAATCATTCACTCTTACACCATGCAACAAGCAGTGGAAGATAAAACCGTTACCCCTTTATTGTATGAAGAGCGCATACCTGAGTTAAATGTAAACGATAAAGCGATTGATGCATGGTTTGAACGCAGTACAAGTAAATTGAGTGACAAGCAAAAGACCGACCTAAAAAAGAAGTTTGCACAAAAAGGACAGATTTATCAAACGGCAGATCGGATCATGTTAATCGCTTACGACATTGCCGACCATTTTCAAAACTTCAAGCATCAAGGTTTAAAAGGTCAACTAGCCTGTGACTCTAAAGCTTCTGCTATTCGTTACAAAGAGGCGTTAGATAAAATTGGGACGGTTTCATCGGTTGTTGCTATGTCGGCTCCTGATACTCGTGAGGGACACGAAGCAGTCGATCAAGAAAGTAAAGACATTGTGCAAAATTGGTGGAAGGCCAATGTTGATAAAATGGATGAAAAAACCTATACGAAAGCCATTATAGAAGAATTTAGTAGAGATGATGGCCCGGATATCATGATAGTAGTTGATAAGCTATTAACGGGCTTTGATGAGCCAAAGAACACGGTGTTGTATATCGACAAACCACTTAAAGAACATAACCTGATCCAAGCGATTGCTCGTGTTAACCGATTACATAGCAAAAAACTGTTTGGGTACTTGATTGATTATAGAGGTATTTTAAGTGAGCTAGACATCACCATAGAAAAGTACCAAGATCTAGCTGAGCGCACCCAAGGCGGTTTTGATATAGACGACCTGAAAGGTTTGTACAATCGCATGGATACGGAGTATAAAAAACTGTCAGGATTACATAGCGATTTATGGGCAATATTTGACGGGGTACAAAACAAGCAAGATGGCCCTGCGCTCCGACAAGCCTTGGCACCAAAAGTCCATGAGGTTAATGATAAGCTCACTGACACCAACCTTAAAAAACGAGATGATTTTTACTCAATACTGACAGCGTTTTCAAACTGCATGAAAGTAGCATTACAATCAGCCGCTTACTTTGAAGATAAATCATTTGATAATAAACGAGACTTATACAAACGCGACTTAAAAGCCTTCGTCGAGTTACGTAAACAAGTTCGTGAAGATGCAGATGAAACCATTAATTACGATGAATATGCAGAAGATATCCGTAGCTTACTCGATAAACACATAGCAGGCATTGAAGTAAAAGAGCCTGACGGAGCATACTTGGTAGGCAACTTAGGAAAAGACGTTAAGCCACAGGATCTGAGCGATGACGAGGCTCGTAACCAAACGGACAAAATTACTGGTCGTATCACCAAGATGATTGAGCAAGACTTAGCAGATGATCCTTATGCACAAGAATATTTTTCAAAGATGCTTATACAGGCGATTGCAGATGCTAGAGCTATGTTTGATGCTCCTGTTAAGCAGTACATCCTATTCGCTGATTTTGAGCAAGAAGTGAAAGATCGCAAGGTGGCTGATGTTCCCAATGACTTTGTAAATGATTCCGGCAAGTTAAATAAACATGCCCAAGCCTATTTTGGTTTATTTAAGCACCTATTTGATGCCGACTTCTTAACTGAAAAGGATCTGGATAGCGACAAGTTAGTAGCATTGGCGTTTAATATTGATGCTGTCGTGAATGATGCGGTTGCTGAGTATTCAATTAACCCTGCGGAAATTGAAAACGCCATACATATGAAGTTGTTGCCGATGTTGTTTGGTGATCTTGGCCTTGATAACGCGCAAAAGTTAATTGAAGAAGTACTTAAAATCACTCGTTTAGGCATAGCAAGGGGCTAATAAGAGTGACTAAACAAGTCGTTGCCGCTGAGATCAGAACAATAACCAATGAACGTGGTGTTTTTACCTATGGTAACGACACCATTCACTATGATGTTATTCGTAAAACCAAGCCTGTTGATAACGCTAAACAAACAGCACGCAAAGTAATTATTAAGGTTCACCCTGATCAACGTGTTGTGGCTACAGTGCCACATGATGCATGTGATGAAGCTATTCAAGATGCTATGCGTAAGCGTGCCAGATGGATTTGGCAAAGCATTGATGAATTTGCAAAACAAAAGGATACGGTATTACCCAAACGCTATGTAAGCGGAGAAACACAGTTTTACCTAGGTAAACGCTACATATTAAAAATCATCATTGATGCTGAGCAAGTGCCCAATGTAAAGCTGAGCCGTGGCAAATTGAATGTCACTATCAAGCATGACATTAACAAAAATAATGATGATCGGTTGGTGAAAATTAAACCGCTAATCGATAAGTGGTATCAACACAAAGCTAAGGCAATTTTTCATGAACGACTAGTCGAACTACTTCCGAAAACTACTTGGGTAACAGGCATTCCATCTTTTCGTGTAATGGCAATGAAAAAGCAATGGGGAAGCTGCTCAAGAAAAGGCAACTTGATGCTCAATCCTCACCTAGTAAAAGCCCCTAAAGATTGCATTGATTACGTGATTTTACATGAGCTTTCCCACATTGCAGAACATAATCACAGCGAGAGATTCTGGCGTTTATTAACCCAAGTTATGCCAAACTGGAAGGAAGTCAAAGCAAAATTAGATGATATGGCAGAGATGTATTTGAATGAGTGATTTTAAACACCCTATTGAAGAATTTATTCATTCTACCGTAAGGATAGAATGCGTTTTGGCTAACGGAGCGACTTCTACAGAAAGTGGTTATTTTTACGTTTTCTTCGAATCTGAAGATAAACAAGTCCCTTGCATCGTTACAAATAAACACGTTGTTAATGGCGCAATAAAAGGATCAATATCACTTACTCTGGCTAAAGATAACAAACCTCTTTTGGGGCAAATGAAAACATTTGAAATTAACGATTTCGAAAACCAATGTATTCCACATCCTGAAGAAAACGTTGATTTGGCAATATTTCCAATTGCTCCATTATTGAGTCAAATAGAAAACACAAATCACCAGTTTCATATTGTTCCTTTAGCTAAGCCTGTCATTGCATCCCCACAGTTACTGAGCAAACTGTCAACAATGGAAGAGATCATCATGATTGGATACCCAAACGGGATTTGGGATTCTCAACATAATTTACCAATCATTAGAAGAGGCATAACTGCTACTCATCCTAAGTTACCTTACAATGGTAAAAAAGAGTTTGTGATTGATGCGGCTTGTTTTCCTGGATCAAGTGGTTCACCTGTGTTTCTAGCCAATTAGAAAAGCTACAGGTGAAATTGAGGTTATTGAAGTACCCACAGATACAAAAGCGATTTCTACAACGGATATTATGATTAACCTTGGCTATGTGATCCAAGCATCTGAACTTGATGATTTTGAGCCAATATTAAAAAACATATTGGAAAAGCCGTAACCTTACGGCCACTACATCTTTTATTTAATTATCCTTAAGGCATCATATCCACTTTATCAGCTAGGATATGACCAATGTCAGATATTATTCACCATACTAGTCGCCGGCTCTTCACGCCTCAATATAAATTAGAGATCGTGAATGAGGCGCTAGCCAAGCAGTCGTCAACTGCCCAAGTTGCACAAAAGCACCACATCAATAACAATCAAGTATTTCGTTGGTGCCGCGAATATAAACTTGGCAAGCAACAACCCTGTGATTGCGACACAAGATAATCCTGAAGAGACCAAGTTTTTACCAATCACGACTCAGTCCAACGCCAATACCGTCACGCACAATATTAAACAACAGACGCCAAACTCGAGTACGGTGGTCGTTGAGCTAGCCAGTGTGTCAACGGCACTAGGCCATTGGCTTTCGCTGTTTCGATGATGGAGTAAAGTACTGCTGATGCACTTGCCTGTAATCCCCCCGCTAAACCAATCTGCTTCCACTGTCATTGGCAGACGCACTTCCACATCAGCAAAAGCGATGGCTATAAACTCGCGCTGTG
>NZ_JBPOFP010000099.1:0-17764 GCF_051252315.1 Paraglaciecola sp.
GTTAGATTCCTATTTAAATTTAGAAATATTTTATACGAATGATTAAATGAAGCAAAAACAGCTGATTTGGACTAATTGCTAAAAGCAAAATCCACATTAACTAGATAAATAAGAAACTTTAATTTCATAATATTTTGCATTAATTAATTTTCTGGCATGGTGTATGCTTAGATATTGCAAGACACAATCTACTTCTTGGTGTGATTGTGTAAAGAAAAAAGGCCAGGGCTTTCTAATAAAGAAAACACCTGGCCAACTTGCTCACGTTAGGAGATGGAGCAAAGAAGGTTTCTGTCGACTGGTGGGATTAGAGATGAATACTGGCCTCTCAACCAAACTTCTACACTCTCAGTCCTGTTAGTCGACGTTTTAATTAGTCAATACGATTAAGTATAGTCTAATTAAAGCTGAATCTTGTTTGTTAATACAACGACCTTGTCGTTATTTTATGGGCTTCAGCCCAACATGTTTGTTTATTGGCAGTCTTTGAGCATATACTGTTTCAGTCGACTGGCGGAATTAGAGATGAATACTGGCCTCTCAACCAAACTTCTACACTCTCAGTTCTGTTGGTCGACGTTTTCATTTCTATTTTCTATTTTCTATTTTCTATTTTCAAATATTTGGCCTTAAAAAAGGCCGGGAAAATACCCTAAGGTATTTCCCGGCCAACTTGCTCACGTTAGGAGTTGGAGCAAACTGGCATTCCTCTTCACCTAAAAATATAAAATACACGGCAAAGCGGAAAAATAGTGCCCTCCTCTGGCAACTTGTAACACATTCCTTTGTGTCACTCAGGTCGGCCTCTCAGTTCCTACCCTCTAGTTTTCTTTGCTGTTATTTTTCATACAGCTAAACCTTTATGGCTAACCTAACAAAGACAATGCTGCTTGAGGTCTTTGATTGGCCTGGCTCAATACAGTCGTACTTGCCTGCTGTACTATTTGCCAGCGGGTCAACTCTGCCGTTTCTACGGCAAAATCAGTATCCCGTATACGACTTCGTGCCGCTGAAACATTCTCCGAAATATTGGATAAGTTTCGAATTGTCGACTGAAACCTATTTTGCAATGCACCTAAATCAGCTCGTTTAGCATCAATTATCGATATCGCTTCCGATACAGCCGTCATCGCAGATGATGCGCCTTCTACATTGGCAACAGTAACATCACCTACCGCTAAACCACTCGCTCCAAAACCGCCCGAACGAGATACGTTTACGCTGATGAACTGCCCCGCATTTGCCCCCACTAAGAAACGAGATGAGTAACCGCCGGTTAACACATCTACTCCCCCAAATTGAGTGGTTGACGCTATACGGCTTATTTCATTTTTTAGTGCCGTGACTTCTTTTTGAAGTGCTGTTCTATCAGAAGAACCATTAATCCCGTTTTGTGCTTGAACCGCTAACACTCGGATCCGTTGAAGTGCCGTTGTTGTTTCACCTAACGCCCCTTCAATGGTCTGCGATAACGATATAGCATCATTTGCATTTCGTACGGCTTGATTAAGACCCAATACCTGAGTGGTCAATCTGTTCGAAATCTGCAATCCAGCAGCATCATCTTTTGCACCATTGATCCTAAAACCAGATGACAATCTTTCAAATGCTGTACTTAAATTTCCGCCCGAGTTAAATAGCTGTCTAGAAGCATTTAACGATGAGACATTAGTATTTACGAATAAACCCATTTTTCTCTCCTAACCATGCACTAACTTATATTTTTATTTGTAATGTCAGCGTTTATTGGTGTTGCTAAAATTAATATTTACATTGTTAAATGCACTTGGCACGTAACATGCTTTAAGTTAATTGCTAGCTGGTACCCTGGTTAGCATTTTGTTAAGTGTTTCAAGCACTATACAAAGCAAAAAAGTGTGAGCGTAAGCTCGAGCTGACAGACAGGATTGATGGCCTAACCTCAATACCTCACTACCTCCTGGCGTCTCTTCTGTCTGTTAGCAATTTACACAAAAAAGCTTCGGCTTTTAGGTGTCAAATTAACGTCAAACTCACTCTGAATTAGCTCAAAGTAGGTTTAAACAACTTAATAAAGTCAGTATCCTCGGTCGATTGCAGCCTGCCCCCACAATTTGCAATTCGACCGTTTTCTTATTTAACTATCTTTAATTCATTAAAAAACCTAGATAATTAAACATTCATCCTCGTTTTTCTGTTGCAGCCTGCCCCCGCATATGCTCAACACTATTTTTCATACAATTTACCTTTCACTTTCAAACTATCCCTGTCTACTATTTCCTATCTACTGCCTACTAATCATTCGAAGCTACTACATTAACTGCCAACGAATATTACTGTAGTAAAGACAATGCTGCTTGTGGACGTTGATTCGCTTGTCCAAGAACAGTAGTACTCGCTTGTTGCACAATCTGCCAACGGGTTAACTCTGCCGTTTCTACGGCAAAATCAGTATCTCTGATACGACTTCTTGCCGCTGATACATTCTCTGAAATACTGCTGAGGTTTCGAATAGTAGATTGAAATCTATTTTGTAATGCACCTAAGTCAGCTCGTTTAGCATCAATAATCGATATGGCATCAGATACTGAAGTCATTACCGCTGAAGCACCTGCTACGTCAGCTACTGTGGCTGCAGCAATACCCAACCCAGAGGCTCCATAACCACCTACTCTTGATACATTGACACTAATGGTTTGACCGGCATTTGCACCGACTAAAAACGCTGAAGAATAACTACCACTTAATATATCGACACCACCAAACTGTGAAGTAGAGGCAATACGACTGATTTCTTCTTTAAGTGCGGTGACTTCTTTTTGCAGAGCTGTTCTATCTGCAGAGCCATTAATACCGTTTTGTGCTTGTACGGCTAAGACGCGTATTCTTTGTAAAGCAGTGGTTGTTTCTGCCAACGCCCCTTCAATGGTTTGCGACAAAGAAATCGCATCATTTGCATTACGTACGGCCTGATTTAGACCTAATACTTGGGTGGTTAGACGGTTAGATATTTGTAATCCTGCAGCGTCATCTTTCGCTCCGTTAATTCTGAAACCTGATGACAATCTTTCGAATGCAGTACTTAAATTGCTGCCTGAGTTGAATAACTGACGTGTAGCATTCAACGACGAGACATTCGTGTTAACGAATAAGCCCATTTTCTTTCTCCTAACGATTTGATAAACATTCCGCGGGCTATTATTTTTATTAGCTGCCTCAGCGGTAACAGGATCTTGCTTTTATTTTTATTCGATCTCTGTTCAGTCGTTCGCTTATTATTTTTATTGGTTGCGTAACGTCTATGCTTATCTATCGTTCAGGTAGCAAAAATCCTTTAGTGAAAAATAACACCAATTTTTAATATGCTTTAATTTCAATGAGTTAGCTCACAAAAAAAAGCCGGAAAAATCCGGCTTTGGGCTCTTTTTAAAGAGAGTGTGAGCGAAACACTCACCTGCTCAATTCTTGTTACCTGGTTCACTACCTCCTGGCCCCTAAGCCCTAAACAGATGAAGGGTCTCGAAACCTAGGTTAAATATGGGTTGGATTTTGAACATCAGACCCAACCTTAATTTATTAACCTAGTAAAGATAGAGCCGATTGTGGACGCTGATTTGCTTGACTTAAAACGGTCAAACTTGCTTGTTGCACAATCTGATTACGAGTCAATTCAGCCGTTTCAGAAGCAAAATCAGTATCTTTGATACGTGAACGTGCACCTGCTACGTTTTCTGAAATATTCGTTAGGTTACGAATAGTTGATTGGAAACGATTTTGTAATGCACCTAAATCAGCTCGTACGCCACCTATAGTAGAAATAGCTTCAGATACAGCGGTTAAAGCGGCAGAAGCACCTTCAGTAGTAGCAACAGTTGTATCCCCTACATTTAAACCGGAAGCACCAAATCCACCTGAACGTGAAATATTCACACTAATAGTTTGTCCACCATTAGCACCTACAAGGAATTTTGCAGAAAAAGTCCCTTGTAGAATATCTAGATCAGCAAACTGTGAATCTGAAGCTATTCGGCTAATTTCGTTTTTAAGCGCGGTCACTTCTTTTTGCAGTGCTGTACGATCTGCAGAAGAGTTAATGCCGTTTTGTGATTGAACCGCCAAAGTACGGATACGTTGTAAGGCATTTGTTACTTCACCTAACGCTCCTTCAGCAGTTTGCGTCAATGAAATAGCGTCATTGGCATTACGTGCGGCCTGATTTAGACCTTGTACTTGAGTGGTTAATCTGTCGGTGATCTGTAAACCTGCAGCATCATCTGCAGCACGGTTGATACGGAAACCTGAAGACAAACGTTCAAACGAAGTATTTAAAGATGTGGCTGAATCGAACAACTGACGTTGCGCGTTCAACGATGAAACATTGGTATTTACGAATAAACCCATGGGTATTCTCCTACACTCTCAGTCCAGACGAAGCTGGCGACCGAATAATGCTAATCATTATTCAGTTGGTTAAATAACACTAATAGAATGATGGTTTTGATATTTTAAAACTCATCATTACTGGCTCTCTCAGAAAATTTATCGACCCTTTTAAAAATCCCTTTAACAAAAATTGCCGTCATTCATAAAAAGCGGCATCATTTTGCCCCATTGAAATTATTATTTACTTGAGTTTCAATGGGTTAAGATTTTAAAAAAAGATTGAAAAATGCACATCAATTGGACTAAAAAAATAGGTTTTAAAGGAATTCACAATGCTTTTACGGATTTATGTGAATTTAACAATCAACTTTTTTGTTGTTACAGAGAAGCTCAAAACCATGTTAGTGCAGATGGGGCTATCAGGATCATCTCTTTAGACTTTGAAGGAAAATCATTAAACAGTCTCAAAATTAAACTTCCAGATACGGATTTAAGAGATCCTAAGCTAAGCATCACTCCACAGGGTAACTTGATGTTGCTCGCCTATGCCAGATTGACCAATGCAGAAAACAAAACACTGTCTAGCGTAAACCTATGTTGGGTATCACAAACCGGCGAAAGCTGGTCTTCAATGTCACAGCTTGCAGATAAAGGATGGTGGTTATGGCGCATCAATTGGCATAAAAATACCGCTTATGGTTTTTCTTATAACAGAAAAGCCAATGCCATTAATCTATTTAAAGGTGATCCCAAAAGAAGCTTTCATTTACATCAAGCTTCTTGCCTTAGTTTGACTAAAGATAAAAAGGGTTATCCAAATGAAAGTGATATGGTTTTTATTAATGATACTGCCTATGCCCTGATCAGAAGAGATGCCGATACTTATTCTGCCCAACTTGGCATTAGCCAAACACCTTTCAAAAAATGGATTTGGTTAGATTTAAAAATCTATATAGGTGGGCCAGTCATGTTAAGGCTAAATGAAACCACCTTGCTCATAGCCGGTAGAATTGTTCAAGGGAATAAATTAGTGACTGGATTAATTAGTTTAGATATTAAGTCATTATCGAAAAACACACCAAAACTAACACTAGTAAAAGTTTTACCTTCTGCAGGTGACAATAGTTATCCTGGTTTAGTATTAAAAAATGATGCTCTATATATCAGTTATTATTCGACCCATGAAGGCAATAAAACCTGTGTTTACCTGACCAAATTAGATGTGAAAGACTTAATTTTGGCGACTGCCAATACTGCCTCAACTACCCCGGCTGAAACTTAACGTATAAAATCAAAAAGTGAAACACCCGTCACCTTGCTAAAGGTGGCTTGTGCAGCTTGCAAAGCGGCTTCTTGCCGACTAAGTTCTGATACGGCTTCTGCATAATCAACCTCTTCGATATTCGAACGGGCTGATTTATTAGCAATTTCCAAATCTAGGTTTGAGGCAAATACCGCATCAGTAATATTTCCGCGACCACCAATTTCAGATATACCATTTGCTACGCCGACTAATGCATTATCAGTGCCCGCTAAGGCATCTTCTAAAGCTTCTTTAAAACCACCATCAGATAATGAGCCATTATTTAAGGCAGTGACAAAATTATTAAGGGTTTCGGCTATATTATGTTTTTGAGGTGTTTCAAGCTGAAAGTCCATGGTGTTACCCGTTGTTCCTTCAATATCAATTTCTAAACCATTATACAAAAATGGCGTGCCACTGGAGAAACTCACAGTATCTAACACAGCTCCTGTGCCGACATTAGTAATTTGAGCTTGAGTAGCTGACAAAATAGTCACTCTAAATTGATTATTAGCTGGGGTAACAGCGTCGTAATTAGCGGAGTGGAACTGGTCAAATTTAGATTGTTGAGTAATATCTAAGCTTGCTGAAGTCGCGCCCACAGAGCCTGTTAAGGTTGCTTTTGAGCGAGCTAATATATCTTCAAATACATCTTTACCTGAATTGTTCATCTGTACTTTTACGGTATTCGATATTTGAACTTTGTTCTCGCCTGAGTCACCTTCAAAACTATACTTATTGCCAGTGGCGCTGGGGTTATAAGAAAATGCAGGAGATGCTGATTTAAAACCTGCAAAGATATACTCACCAGCAGCATTTTGACTGTTCATCAAGTCAAAAATTTGATCTCGGATCTGCCCTATTTCAATACCAATGGCCACTCTATCTTGTTCACCTACAATACCATTACCAGATTGAATCATTAACACTCTAGCTCGATTCATTGCCGTATCTATACTTTTTAGAACCGTTTCTTCTTGCTCTAAACTGTTAGTTAACAAATTGCTATTTTTTTTGTATTGACCAATTAGGTCAATCTCTTCTGTTAAACGTATTACTTGTGCAGCGCCAACAGGGTCATCCGAAGGACGTAATAACTTTTTACCTGAGGAAAGTTGCTGCTGAATATCAGATAGGTCACCTTGGTTTTCTAACACAGCTTGCACACTTCGATCGTATAATTGTCCAGTTGAAATTCGCATATTTAAACCTTACCTATGAGCATTATCTAACGACACCAAGAATGGTATTAAACAAATCTTGCGCGGTACCAAGTAATCTAGCTGCGGCGGAATAAGATTGTTGAAATCTGACTAAGTTTGCCGCCTCTTCATCTAAACTCACGCCTGATACTGAATCGAACCAATCTTTAGATTGTGTTTTTAAAGCAGCTGCTGCTTGTAAGGAAATATCTGCACTAGAAGATTTTTGGCCTATGTCACTTACTATGTTTGCATAAGCTTCGTGAAAACTAACAGGCTCTCCTGAACCACTATTATTCAGTTGCATGATGTTCTGATTTTGTAAATCAGATAAACTTAAAGCATTCCTGTTATCGTTTAACCCGTCTGTGTTGAAACCGATACCAAAACTATCCCCCGCCTTAGGTACACCCTGAATTGATAAGTCATACCCCGGATAATCATCCATAGCAGAAAATGCTGCAGGCCAAGCTGGTGCGGCGCCCGATGCTTCAGCCTGAGCCAACATATTGTTAAAGTCTGTTGTGCCTGTCACCGTTGTGATGACAGTCCCTGCGCTGTCTAATACTTGATAGGTATCTGCAGCGGTAAACAAAATTTCTGCTGGGGCGCCAACTCCACCGCCACCAGTTGGAGAAGCACCTGGCCCATGAATTCCACCAGCATTGTCAAAACCTGAAGCTCTGGTGTCAGCGAAAGTGTTATCAATAAAAGTATTGGTGACTGTAGTGGAGATAACCTTTGCATCCCCTAAATTGTTAATGTCGCCTTCTGCATGAATAGGAGAAGCCAAAGCTAAATCTTCAGGTCGTGTCATTGACACTTCAATCCGGTCAGCCGAATTCTTAGTCGGTTGTAATATATACTTGTCACCAGCTGTGTACGCTGCTCCTGCTGAGAATTCCAGCTCCAAGCCACCAATGACAGGTGTAAAAGTTCCACCTGCAGCGTCTAACGCTGGATAGTTTTGGCTAATAGGATTGCCATTCACATCCAAAACAGCTGAACCATCGGGATTAATAGCTGCCACAGTTACATCTAGTGTAGGTGGTGCGCCAGCTGTAATGGTATTAATAGTCACTTCATAATCAGCGCTGGTTATTTGTCCTGCCGCACCTTGGGTTATCCGCCCTGTCACCACACCAACAGTACCGACATTGTCTGGATGCTCCAAACCAGTAATATCGGGAAGGGTGAATATATCTCCCCCTAGTTGACCATCAAAATCCATCCCTAATCTATTTTGAGTATTAAGTGACTCAGTTACCGCTAATGCCACTTGGCCTAAATCTCTGCGGCTGGTTTCTAATACTTCATCTCGATAACGGAATAATCCACCTATAGCCCCGCCTAAGTTTGTTTCCGTTAAATTAAGTGTGGTGGGTTTACCATTACTTGTTAACCTTAGAGATTTATAATTTTGGTCGGCGTCATTATTCACTTCAAATAAATTTAACGATCCATCTTGTAAAACTAATGACTCACCAGAGGTTAGGTTAACAAGTAATCCGCCAGTATCTGTTGGATCGACCCTAGTCTCAATTGATAACAAACTAGAGAGTTCTAAAATGGCATTATCACGTTGGTTTTTTAATGTGCCAGGCTCATCAAATAAATTATTCGACTGATTGGTTCTAATTGCTTCATTTAACTCACCAATGGAGTTGATTAAGCTATTTACTTTATTAATATTAGTAGTGACTTCAATATTTAACTCTTGCTCTTTCTCTCGCAAGAACCCTGTTACCGTACTAATTTGCCCCATTAAAGATTCAGCTTCACCTAAAACCAACTGCCTTGCAGCTATGCTAGTTGGATCATCAGTCGAAGTTTGCATGGAGCCAAAAAAACGGCTCATACTTTTGGAAATACTATTGGCCTCACTAGCAAACACATTATCCAAAACTGACGTTTTTTGATAATAGGTTTCAAACTCACTATGCATAGTGGTATCTCGCCTAAGCTGGTTTTGCGCAAAAGTATTAATGACTCTTTCAGTAGAACCTTGGCCAACCCCTCCGGTAGCTTGGCTTTGAAACATGGTTCTTTCGCGAACATATCCCTCAGTATTCACATTAGCTATGTTATGACCTGTGGTTCTAAGTAATTGATTACTTGCGTCCACGCCACTGCGCGCAATAGAAAATAAACTAGCGTTTCTAGATAAGTCATTTTTATTCGGGATCATGAGTTACTCTCCCAACAACATCTACTTGAATGCAAATTCATGGTAAATATTTCCTGAATCGTTCACCTTCAAGTACCGAAATTACTTTTTTTGCATAGTCTGGGTCTGTGGCATATCCAGCTTGTTGTAATTCAGAAAAATAATTTTGAGATTGATTAGATTGTTTAACTGCGTTTTCATACCTAGGGTTTTGCTGAACAAATTTGACATAATCTTGCATAGAATCATTGAAATTTTCATACACTCTGAATGGCGCTTTTTGAGTCTTAGCTACACCTTTTTCAACTTCTAATGTATCTACTATTGCTCTATCACCTTGCCATCTGCGGTCGGCTTTGATACCGAATAGATTATGAGAATTTTGTCCATCAGTCGTATGGATCATGTGTTTGCCCCAGCCAGTTTCTACGGCGGCTTGAGCAAGTAATGCTTTTGGATCTATTCCCAGTTGTTTAGCAGCTTGCTGAGCAACTGGATACAATTGTTCAATAAAAGCTTGAGCGTCTGTAAATGCTGCAGATTTGAAAGAAGAAAAGGTATTAATTTCATCTTTCGAAAGAATATTTTGTTGCGCGGATTCGGTACTTCTAATGGCATTACGATTCAAACTCGAAAGGTTTCCGTCACTACGCATCGCACTAGATGGCATGTAACCATCTCCTAACTGCCCTAATTGGCGAACAATAATATCAGCCAATCCAATGCTGCCATTGTCAGATAAATCGTTTGAAAGCTGCTTATCGTGCATGTCTCGATAAAACTTTACTTGTTCAGAGTTGAACGGACTGTCTTTATCTGCCATGACATCTTGAGCTTTACGCATGGATTTAAGCATCATTTGTACAAAAATGCCCTCGAACTGTTTTGCCGCTTCTTCTAGAGCTTTTTTATCACCATTTTTTGCAGCCTGCCTAAGTAAGTCTAAGCCTTGTATATCGTTAGCGTTTCTCGATAATTCAAGCTGACTTTGAGTATTTATAGAATTTTCCATCATAGATGCCTAAATCACTACCAGCTCGCCTTGCAGCGCACCCGCTTCACGCAATGCTTCTAAAATAGCCATCAAATCACCTGGAGCAGCGCCGACTTCGTTCACGGCTCTAACCAATTGATCTAAGGTCACACCTGGGTCAAATTTAAATAATCGAGTGTCATCTAAATTTACATCCACAATCGATTGGGTAGATACAACTGTCTCACCATCCGCCAACGCATTAGGCTGAGTCACCGTTTGATTTTCTGCAATGGTGACAGTCAATCCACCATGGGTGATTGCAGCAGGTAACAAACGCACATCTTGCCCTATCACTATAGTGCCGGTTCTACTATTTATAACAACGCGCGCAGCTGCTTTAGCTGGGGTAAATTCAAAATTTTCTAATGTCGCCAAGAAACCAACCCTTTGGCCCACTTCTCTTGGGGCTGTCACTCTTACAGAAGCTGCATCAATGGGTGTTGCTATGCTATACCCTTTGTCAGGATCTGCACCTAATCGACGATTAATTGTATCGGCTAATATTTTTGCAGTAGAAAAATCTGGGTACTTAAGATTCAGAGTTAAATAGTCGTTTTGCATGAAACCGCTTTTAACTGCTCGTTCCACTAAGGCACCATTGGCAATGCGTCCTACGGTAGGAGTATTTATGACTATTTTTGAACCGTCTCCACCTTCAGCACCAAAACCACTAACCACTAAACTGCCTTGGGCGACCGCATAAATATTACCATCTAGGCCTTTTAGAAAAGTTTGAATTAAGGTGCCACCTTGCAAACTGGCGGCCTCACCAATAGAAGATACTGTTACGTCAATTGTTTGCCCTGGTTTAACAAAAGGTGGCAACTCTGCATGCACAGCCACTGCCGCAACATTTTTAATTTTTGGTTTGAGTCCACTTGCGAGACTAATACCGAAATTTGACAACATAGTCCGAAAACTTTGTTCAGTGAAAGGACTTTGCTCTCCCGTTCCAGGCAAACCAACAACAAGGCCATATCCCACTAATTGGTTACTTCTTACCCCTTGAACCGAAGCAAGATCTTTAATTCTTTGTGCAGCACCTAACGGAGACAAAACTAAGCTGCAAAAAATAAATAAACTTATCATTTTTTTCATATCACTCTCCTAGAATGGCCAGTATTCAGATGAAAAAAAACCACTTAACCACCCTTCTTTTTGAGTAGATGCAAAATCACCTGTACCGCTATATTGAATTCTAGCATTAGCAATTTTAGTAGAGGTTATTTCATTTGCCGGACTCACATCTGCAGGGCGAACAACCCCAGTTAAACGAATATATTCATCCCCGTTATTTAGGGTTAACCATTTTTCACCACGCACTAACAAATTTTGATTGGGTAATACTTGAACCACTGTAACTGAGATGCTGCCAAACAAGTTATTGCTTTGGTTAGCCGACGAGTCACCCGAAAAATCTTTTGATGAATCCATACCTAATTGGATAGACTCATTCCCAACATTTAACACGTTACCACCTAAGCCAACAATTGGATTCAACTCCACTTCTGATGCCTTAGATCTAGACGTTCCAACTGACTTAGTTGCTTGCGTACTCTCTCGTAGAGTGACAGTAATAATATCGCCTACTCGACGGGCTTTTACATCTGAATACAAACTGTTCGCCATATCGACTTGGAAAATAGAACCATCTTGGGCAACTTTTTGCCGCGGCATTTCTGGTAGGATCGGTGCATAAAAAGGATCGTTTGGTAACGGAGTTTGTACCGAGGTAGATTGACAGCCGGTAGTCAAAGCTATTACAAGACTTAATACGATCACTTTTAGTACATTTAAACGACACATAATTAATCGACCTACTTTTGTTACAAACACAATTACATTCCCACTACAGTTGCTGGATAACCTGCCCTAACATTTGATCCACAGAAGAAATCACTTTTGAGTTCATTTCGTATAAACGTTGGCTTTCAATTAGATTGACCAACTCTTCAGTTACATTCACATTTGAAGTTTCAAGGGCGCCTTGCACAATTGTGCCTAAGCCTTGTAACCCAGGTACTCCTTGCAAAGGTGCACCACTTACAGCTGTTTCAACGTACATATTCTGCCCAATCGGTTGTAAACCCGTGGCATTAATAAAATCAGATACATTAATTTGACCTAGAACTGCTGGCTCTGCCTGACCTCGAATTGAAGCTGACACTTCACCATCTTGGGAGATGGTAATTTGCTGAGCATCTTCAGGTACAGTGATAACTGGCTGTAATAAAAAACCTGCACCTGGCGTGACCAATTGCCCTTGATCATTTAAGGTAAACTGGCCATTTCGGGTATAAGCTAAGGAGCCATCAGGTTGTAAGACCTCAAAAAAACCGCGGCCTTGAACCAACATATCCAATGAGTTCTCCGTAGTTAACATATTGCCTTGAGTATGGGATTTTTGCGTGGCCACTACTTTACTACCCGCACCTAACATCAAACCTGAAGGTAACTCAGTATCAGCCGAAGACCGCCCTCCTGGCTGGTTAATATTTTGATATAAAAGATCTTCGAAAATAGCACGGTCTTTTTTAAAACCAACCGTACTGGCATTGGCTAAATTATTCGATATCACTGCAACATCGGTTTGAGCCGCATCTAAGCCTGTTTTACTAATCCACAGAGCTGGGTGCATATGTTTCTCCTAAAATTTCTTTAATTAAATCTAACTAATCAAACTTAGATAATTCTTAGTAGCTGGTTACCACGCTGATCTAATCTTTCAGCCTTTTTCATTAATTTAACTTGCATTTCATAATGTCGTTGCAAACTGATCATACTGACCATTTCTTCAACTGGGTTCACATTACTACCTTCTAACACGCCAGTTCGAACCGTCACTAGCGGGTCCTCTGCAGCTTGGTCACCACTTTTTAAACGAAATAAACCATCATCACCGCGGAGCATGTTCTTCACATCTGGGTTAACCAGTTTTAATCGTCCCACTTCTTCCAAAACCGTTTCAGGTGCGCCTTGAGGCCGAACCGATAAGGTTCCGTCTGAAGCAATATCAATATTAGATAAAGGAATAGGCAAAAAAACTGGGCCAAAATCACCAATAATGGTATTACCGTGAGAATCTTTTAATTCACCATTGGCACCTAACTGCATACTACCGTTACGACTATAGGCTTCGTTACCGTCGGCATCTTGGACCGAAAACCAACCTTCACCTTGAATGGCTAAATCTAACTCACGGTCAGTTTTTATCATGGCACCGCCTGCATAATTATTTACAGGGCTTTCTGTCATGGAAAATACACGTGTTGGTAGTCCGTCACCAAAAGCCGGCATCGCTCGAGTTTGCTCTAACAACGCTTTAAAACCTGTAGTTTGTGTATTGGCTAGGTTATTTGCTCTAACAGATGTACCAAGTAAATCTTGTTTGGCACCACTTGCGGCAATATAAAGCAACTTATCCATGACTGATTCTTGACATTAGTGAGACTTAATTTATTTAAATGCAATTAAGGTGCCATTGATAACTGGTGGATTTAGGAACTTTTTCTGACTGAGGGAGGACTAACGAGTAGTTAATATAAGTAATTGAAAAAAAACAAAAAAGGCTGCAAAAAGCAGCCTTTTGACATTAAATTAATAATTATCGAATATTCAATACCGTTTGATTCAACTGATTATTCACTTCAAGAGCTCTCGAGTTCGCTTGGAAGTTTCGCTGGGCGATAATCATGTCAATTAACTCAGTAGTTAAATTCACATTCGCTTGCTCAAGTGACGAAGAGTTAATATCACCATAAGTACCAGTCGTCGCTTCACCCGCTAAGGCTTCACCAGATAAAATACTTTCTTGCCATTGAGTACTACTTTGCTGGGTTAAACCTTGGTCATTGGCAAATCGAATTAACGCAACTCTTACGATAGGCTCAGAGGTACCATTTGAATATGTAGCACGTACTAAACCATCTGGACCTATCTCTATACCAGTTAATCGTCCAACCGCTAAACCGTCTTGTTCTAACGAAGTCACTTCAAAGTTAGAAGCAAACTGAGTAGGTTCATTAGCCGTAGCATTAGCCACATCTAAATTAAAGTTAGTAGTAATTGTTTGAGCTGGATCTGAACCGTTTGTTAAAATACCACCACCGATTTGCACAGAGGTTACATCACCTAGTGCAGTAGCTGTACCTTGGGAATCCTGCATTGAAGTAAAATCACCACCGCTTGAGAAAAACATTCTGTAACCCGCTACCGCGTTAGCGGCACCTAAAGATGTTCCACCCAAAAAGTTGTTGGTTGTTGCAGGGGCAACTGCTGCCGTAGCATTGCCTGCAGCAGGTCTTAATCCAGTACCTGTATCTGCTACATCAAGTGGTTGATCGTCCATATAGGTAACAGATACCCATTCATTACGTTTCGGAGTGGCAGCAGCAGCAGCGGCATCTTTGACAAAGTAATAAGTCATTACATGACTGTCACCTAATGTATCAAATACCGTAACTGAGGTTGCTGCGTTATAGGTTAAAGGATCTTGCGGATCAAATAACGCAAGGTCTTTAGCATCCGCACCAGCAGGTAAATTCATTTTCAACTTAACTTCAGAAGTGGGCGTAGGAGAGCCTGACGAATCAGGAATACGTACAGGAACAGTTGTACTCAAGGCCACCGACGATGAGCTACCATCAGAGTTAACTGGGAAACCGAGTAAATGATCACCATTAGAGTTGACCACAAAGTTTTCGGAGTTTAATTTAAACTGGCCAGCACGTGTAAAAGAGAAATCTCTTGATTCAAGCTCAGGCACCGTACCAAAAAAACCGTTACCAGTAATGGCTAAATCCAAAGCATTATTGGTGAATTGTAAACTACCTTGAGAAAACTGCTGTGCAACTTCTTGTGTTGTCACACCATCACCGACTTTAGTTTTGCCGCTGGCTAACAGTGATTGAGCGTAAACATCACCGAACTCAGCACGGGATTCTTTAAAACCAACCGTATTTACGTTAGCAATATTGTTTGCTGTTGTATCTAGGTCTTTTTGAGCGGCTGACACACCACTTAATGCAATATTAAAAGACATACTTTTTTCTCCTGTTAACCACCGATTTGAATAACATCGTCTAGTGTGACACTAACGTTGCCATTCAAATTAAGAATAATACCTTGGCTACTCGCCGCTAAACTTACACTGTCTACATGCCTGTTTACTGCGGTAGGGATAATTTGAGATTCTCCCCCTACTTTGCCTTGGGCTTGTACTACATAATTGCCGGGCGGCATTTGATTGCCGTTTGCATCTGTGCCGTCCCAGTTAAATTCGATATTACCTGCACCTTTGGTGCCTGCGTTTATAGTTCTTACAATTTCACCGGCTTCAGTTTGAATAGTAATTTCGAGCTCTTGCACCGTTTCTTGATTGATAACAACCCCTGACACCCCTTGTCCAGAACCATTCATATAAGCAACGTCACCTTGCAGTAACACTTGTTGACCAATCAAACTTGAAGCCTGCAAAGCTTGATTAGAGGTCATAGAAGTAGCAAAGTCAGAAAATTTAGTATTCAGCTGCTCGATACCATCGGCCATAGTAAAACTTGTCATTTGCGCCACCATTTGATCGTTATCAACTGGTTTGGTTGGGTCTTGATTAGCAAGCTGTTCAGTTAAGAGTGAGAAAAAATCTTCCTGTGATAACTTTTGGTTACTATCATCAGCCACCGGCGTGGTTTCTTCTTGCCAATATAATTTGCTGTTTAAACCGTTATTTACAGTATCCACAATAATTCCTCTAACTCGTTTACACTAATCATCAGACTACTTATTGACCTTGACCCAGTCTAAGTACACGTCTAAAAATACGTTTAGTAGTATCAGCCACTTGCACATTGGTTTCGTAGGCTTTTGAAGCCGACATCATATCTGCCATTTCTTCTACGATATTCACATTAGGTTTGTATATGTAACCATTCTCGTCGGCCATTGGGTGGCCTGGACTGTATTCAATTTGTAATGGTTTAGAACTTTCAACTATCCCCAATACGTTGACACCAGTACCGGATCCTTTTTCTTGTGAAGCATTTTGTAAAGCAGCGGCAAATACTGGATGGCGAGCTTTATAAGTTGCGTCATAACTGCTGCTCACACTGTTCGCATTAGCTACATTACTGGCAGTAGTATTCAGGCGAACACTTTGTGCACTCATACCTGTACTAGCAATATCCATTACATTAAATAAGCTCATTAACCTTGCCCTCCTTTGAGTGCTTTCTTCATGCCTTTAATTTTCCCATTTAAAAATTCCATACCGGCCTGATATCGTAAACCGTTATCTAAAAAGGTATTACGTTCAATCTGTACATCAACAGTATTACCATCTCCAGTATCAGGCTGATGAGGGATACGGTATTGCAATTCACCTATACCTTTCATTGAACCTTTAATATGGTTCTCATTGGTACGGGTTAAATTATGGTTTCGTGCGTATTGAGCACTTTGCATGACTTTTTGAAAATCTATATCACGTGCTTTGTATCCAGGAGTGTCAGCATTAGCAAGGTTTCCAGCGATCACTTCCATCCGCTCTGTACGAACTTGTAATGCTTTGTGATGGAAGCCCATCAATTTGTCTAAGCTAATTGCCATGTACTTATCTCCTCGTTATGGAGAATATAAAAGCAAAGGCTATGCCAACGAGTAGGTATTGGCTAAATAAAGGAGGTTATTGTGGCTTTTTTTGGTAATACAGGCCTAAACTGCCGCGCACCATAGAAAATTCATCAGTCAAATCAGAGATTGATTCCGAAGCACCTAAGAATAATATGCCACCTTCTTGCAGGGAAGCGGCAATCTTTTGCAGTATTTGTTTTTTTACCTCAGCTGAAAAGTAAATTAATACATTTCGACAAAAAACCACATCAAACAGTCCCAAAGACGAGTAGCTAGCTAATAAATTGATTGGCCTAAATTGCGCTAATCTTTTAAGCTCTGGTTTTACCCTCAATTTATTACCTTCTATGGATTCAAAATAGTCATTTTGACATTGAGCAGGTAATCCCCTTGAAATAGCTAACTGGTCATATTCGGCAGCTTGGCAGTGTTGCAACATTTCGTTAGAAATATCAGTACCAATAATTTCCACATTTATCGGTGTTTTATTAAGCTTTTTTAAATTTAACCAAGTCATGCCAATAGAATAAGCTTCCTGACCAGAAGAACAAGCAGCGGACCAAACTCGAATTGGTGCGATTCTATTAGAACGTTTTTTTTCTATTAACTTAGGCAGGATTTCTTTTTCTAAAAGCTTAAAGGGATAATTATCTCGAAACCATAAGGTTTCGTTGGTTGTCATGACTTCTATCGCAGCTCTACGAGTACTTTGGTTACCTGAGAGCACCGAGTCGATGTAACTATTTAACGTAGCACCTTCGATGGATTTAACCAAAGGTGATAAGCGACTGCGTACTAAATATTGTTTGTTTTCACCTAAAACAATACCGCAAGCTTGTTCCAAAAACTGGCGAAACAATTGATATTGTTTGACTCCTATTTCATCCACTGTCACTTATAATTCTCTAGTTACTAAGTGCAGAATACCTCTTGGTATTCTATCCATTATTACAAGGCAATATTGCCTTGTGACTCAATTAAATTAGTCGTTCCCAAACCACTTTTGCACAGAAGAAGCCAGTTCATCAGGATGGAATTTTGCAATAAAATCATCAGCCCCCACTTGT
>NZ_JBPOFP010000100.1:0-17432 GCF_051252315.1 Paraglaciecola sp.
AAATTGTATTTTCTAGTCTACTAATGGCAGCCGTTGTTTATCAAATTAACCCAGCATCAAGTATTTGGGTGGACTTCTCTTTCATCCATAAAGTCACTGAATTGAGTAAGTTGATATTTATTGGGGCCTTTATTTTTGTTGTTTCATTATTGATTTTGGGTGTACGTAAGAGCAGTTTTACAAGTAAATCATCAGCCATTTAAAAGTTGCCAAGCTAGACGGAATAATAAATATCTAAGTTACCTAGTTTTACATCTTTCAATCAGGCTACAGTCAGTTATAATTCCGCCCCTTTGAATAATTTTCGAATATTGAGCTAACTAGCTGTTGATATCCCTAACAATAGAGAATTTAAGTGGAACTGATCCGCGGTATACATAACCTTAAAGATGTCCATAAAGGCTGTGTGTTAACAATTGGTAAGTTTGATGGTGTTCATTTAGGGCATCAGGCAGTGTTAGGTCAAGTAGTGGCTAAGGCTAAAACACTTAATTTACCTGCAACAGTTATGGTTTTTGAACCACAGCCTGAAGAGTTATTTACTCCTGAATTAGCTCCAGCTCGGTTGAGCTTGTTGCGAGATAAATATACCCAACTTAAAAAGTTGGGGGTTGATCGATTGTTATGTATCAAGTTTGACTTGGCCTTTGCTGCATTTAGTGCCAGTGAATTTGTAGAAAATTTATTGGTAGAACAACTCGGTTGTAAGTTTTTAGTTGTAGGTGATGATTTTCGTTTTGGCCAAGGCCGAGTTGGTGACTTTTCCATGTTACAGAGCATGGGAAAAAAATGTTTATTCGATGTTGCCAGTACACAAAGCTTTCAAATGAAAAATTGTCGAATTAGTTCGACAGCGATACGTGAAGCGTTAAACGATGATGATTTTGCCTTAGCTAAACAGATGTTAGGCAGAGATTTCACTATAGCGGGTAAGGTATTACATGGTGACAAAAGAGGGCGAACTATTGGTTTTCCCACAGCTAATGTTTTACTTAAACGTTGCAAGGCTCCAGTTAATGGTGTGTTTGCCGTAAATGTCAGGGTGCGAGATTGTATCTATCCTGGTGTGGCGAATGTGGGTCATAGGCCGACAGTAAATGGCCAGCGTTCACAGTTAGAAGTACATATCTTTAATTTTAATGAAAATTTGTATGGGCAATTTATTTCAGTGGCTCTTATTCATAAAATTAGAGAAGAAATGAAGTTTGATTCTTTTGAATTGCTTCATCAACAAATACAACAAGATGCGATTGAAGCTAAGCAGCTATTAGCCGTGTCTTAGCATAATGACAGTAACTATTGACCAATTTGGATTTAACCAAAAATGAGTGATTATAAACATACCTTGAATTTGCCAGAAACTAGTTTTCCAATGCGTGGAAACTTAGCTCAGCGTGAGCCGAAAATGCTTAACACATGGACTGAGAAAAAACTTTATCAGCAAATTCGTGAAGCTAAAAAAGGGTGTAAACCTTTTATTCTGCATGATGGCCCTCCTTATGCGAATGGTGATATTCATATTGGTCACGCGGTAAACAAAATATTAAAAGACATTATTGTTAAATCTAAAACTTTGTCTGACTTTGACGCTCCTTATGTCCCAGGCTGGGATTGTCATGGTTTACCGATTGAGTTGATGGTCGAGAAAAAAGTAGGCAAGCCAGGCAAAAAAGTCACTGCCGCTCAATTTAGACAGAAATGTCGTGATTATGCAGAAAAACAAATTGCCGGGCAAAAAGCTGACTTCATCCGCTTGGGTGTTTTAGGCGAGTGGGATAAACCTTACAAAACGATGGACTTTGCCTCCGAAGCCAACATTATCCGTGAATTAGGGCATGTTGTTCGTTCTGGTCACCTTGAAAAAGGGTTTAAACCTGTGCATTGGTGCACAGATTGTGGTTCTGCATTAGCGGAAGCAGAAGTGGAATATCAAGATAAAAATTCCCCTTCAATCGATGTTCGTTTTAAAGCTGTTGATGCCCAAAAGGTAGCTGCTTGTTTTGCAGCAGATGATGCAACAGGAAATGTGTCTTTTGTTATTTGGACCACAACGCCTTGGACTATGCCCGCTAACAGAGCTGTGTGTATTCACCCAGAGTTAGAATACAGCCTAGTACAAGTAACCAGTGAGAATACTGATGAATGTTTGATTCTTGCTACAGATTTAATTGCTGATTGTATAGCTAGGTTTGGTATTGAAGAATACAAAGTTTTAGGCATTTGCAAAGGTCAGTCTCTTGAAAACCAGCAGTTAAACCACGCTTTCTACGATTTTACCGTACCGGTTATCTTAGGTGATCATGTTACCACTGAGTCGGGTACAGGTTGTGTACATACGGCACCTGGACATGGTGTTGACGATTTTAATGTGGGCAAAAAATACGGTCTAGAAGTGGCCAACCCAGTGGGCGCTAATGGTGTTTATTTGGAAGGTACGGAGTTATTTGCTGGCCAACATGTGTTTAAAGCCAATGATCACGTAGTAGAAGTACTTAAAGAACACGGTGCTTTGTTGCACCACCATGTTTATAACCATAGTTACCCTCATTGCTGGCGTCACAAAACACCTATTATTTTTCGCGCTACTCCTCAGTGGTTTATAAGCATGGATAAAAACGGTTTACGTGAAGAATCAATTAAAGAAATTCATAATACGCAGTGGATCCCTGAATGGGGTGAGAGTCGCATAGAAACTATGGTAAGTGGTCGTCCCGACTGGTGTATTTCTCGTCAACGTACTTGGGGTGTACCTATTGCATTATTTGTGCATAAAGACACGGGCGATTTACACCCAAGAACAGATGAGTTATTAGAAGAAGTCGCCAAACTTGTTGAACAAAAAGGTATTCAAGCTTGGTGGGATATTGAACCAGAATCATTGATTGGTGATGATGCTGAAACATTTGTTAAAGTGCCTGATACCTTAGATGTTTGGTTTGATTCTGGTGTTACCCACTATTTTGTTGTTGATCAACGAGATGATATTCCTGCGAGTGCTGATTTGTATTTAGAAGGCTCGGACCAGCATCGTGGTTGGTTTATGTCGTCGTTAATGACGTCGGTCGCCACTAAAGGCCATGCTCCTTATAAACAAGTGTTAACCCATGGGTTTACTGTTGATGGGGAAGGCAAAAAAATGTCTAAATCAATAGGCAATACCATTGCACCTCAACAAGTCACCGGAAAGTTAGGTGCTGATATTTTGAGGTTGTGGGTGGCATCTACTGATTATCGTAGTGAAATAGCCGTATCGGATGAAATCTTGAATCGTTCAGCTGACGCCTATAGACGTATTCGTAACACGGCTAGATTTTTACTAGCTAACTTGAATGGCTTTGATCCAAGCAAAGACCTTGTAGCTATTGACGACATGGTTGAATTAGATAAATGGGCAGTAGGCCGCGCTTATTCAATGCAACAAGATATCATTGAAGCATATGAAAATTATGACATGTTGGTCGTGACTCAAAAACTAATGCAGTTTTGTTCAATTGAGTTAGGTAGTTTTTATTTAGATATCATTAAAGATAGACAATATACCGCTAAAGGTGACAGTCATGCTCGTCGTTCTTGTCAGTCGGCCTTGTATCATATTATTGAAGCTTTAGTGCGTTGGATGGCACCTATTACTAGTTTCACTGCACAAGAGTTATGGCAAGAAATGCCGTGGCAGAAAGACGAGTTTGTGTTTACTGATAAATGGTATACGGGATTAAGTGAAGTGAACTTGACCGGGACATTTGATAATAGTTTTTGGGATCAAATCTCAGCAGTTAAAAACGAAGTAAACCGATGTATCGAAGCTGCTCGTAAAGATGGTCAAATTAAAGGTTCGTTACAGGCTGATGTGACGCTTTACGTAACACCAGATGTTGCCAGTTTGTTAGCTCAACTTAAAGACGAATTAAGGTTTGTATTGATCACGTCCTCGGCCAATGTAGTTGAAGTGAATGAAGCTCCTAGTGGTGTAGCAGAAACTGAACTTAAAGGTTTATGGGTGCAAGTGGCGGTATCCTCAGCTGAAAAATGTAGTCGTTGTTGGCATCATAGAGAAGATGTTGGAACAGACGATAAACACCCTGAACTATGTGTTCGTTGTGTTGATAATGTTGATGGTGAAGGTGAAAAACGCGCTTATGCTTAATTTGTTCACTCAAACCGGTTGGCGGTTTTTGTGGCTGGCAGTGATAGCCGTGAGTTTGGATCAATACACTAAAACATTAGTGGTGAGTAAAATAGAATTGTATCAGGCTGTGCAAGTCACGCCTTTTTTTAACCTTACTCATGTTTATAACTATGGTGCCGCATTTAGTTTTTTGCATGATGCTGGTGGTTGGCAACGATGGTTTTTTACTGTGATTGCCATATTGGTCACTAGCTTAGTGTTGTGGTGGCTAAAACAAACATCGAGGCAACAAGTTATTTTGCCCGTGGCATTTAGTTTAATTGTAGGCGGTGCTATTGGTAATGCATACGATCGAATAGTACATGGCTATGTAATTGATTTTTTAGTGGTTTATTACGATGATTGGTATTGGCCTGCTTTCAATATTGCCGACAGTGCAATATGTGTTGGCGCGGTTTTACTAATTATCGATATGTTTAAAAATAAAGAGGAAGAACATGACTGAGCTTGTGGAAATTAAACAAAATAGCGAAGTGGTGTTACATTTCGATTTAAAACTTGCTGATGGATCTGCCGCAGACAGTACGCGGGTAAATGATAAACCCGCAAAATTGGTTATCGGTGATGGAAACCTAACCCAAAGTTTTGAAAACTGTTTGTTGGGCCTTAAAACAGGTGATAAAAAGTCGTTTACTTTAAATCCAGATGAAGCTTTTGGGCAACCTAATCCTGATAATATCTATTATATGGAAAAAAGTAAGTTTGGTTCCGATACACCTGCCGAAGAAGGCATGATCTTAGCTTTTACTCAGCCAGATGGCTCTGAATTACCCGGTATAGTAAGAGAGGTTGGTGGTGAGTCAGTCACAGTTGATTTTAATCATCCGTTGGCAGGGCAGGTGATCACTTTTGATGTTGAAATATTGTCGGTTAATTAGGGTTTAAAAATATATGCAAATTCATTTAGCTAATCCTCGTGGTTTTTGTGCCGGTGTTGACCGAGCTATAACGATAGTTGAGCGGGCCCTAGAGATGTTTCCAGCACCTATTTATGTACGACATGAAGTTGTACATAATAAATTCGTTGTTGATGGGCTTAAAACTAGAGGGGCCGTGTTTGTAGATGAGTTGTCTGAAGTGCCTGACGACAGCATAGTTATTTTTTCTGCACACGGCGTTTCTCAAGCCGTCAGAGGCGAAGCAAGTCATCGAGGATTAAAAGTTTTTGATGCGACCTGTCCTTTAGTGACGAAAGTACATATGGAAGTGATGCGAGCCAGTAAAAAAGGCATTGAATGTATATTGATAGGTCATAGTGGCCACCCTGAAGTTGAAGGCACTATGGGACAATATGATAACGCCGCTGGTGGAATTTATCTTGTAGAATCCGCTAATGACGTGGATAGTTTAGAAGTCAAAGATAGCTCCCAACTTTATTATTGTAGCCAAACGACTTTATCGGTAGATGATACCGCTGACGTTATTGACGCTTTGCGTAAAAAGTTTCCTTCAATTGATGGTCCACGTAAAGATGATATTTGTTATGCCACGCAAAACCGTCAGGACTCTGTAAGAGATTTGTCTTCTGATTGTGATTTATTGTTAGTGGTAGGGGCTCAAAATAGTTCCAATTCGAATCGATTAAGGGAGTTAGCTGAAAAAATTGGTGCTAAAGCATATTTGATAGCCGACGCCAATTGTATTCAAAAAGAATGGTTAACCAACGCCAAAAATATCGGTATTACTGCAGGTGCATCGGCACCAGAAGTGCTTGTGCAAGGTGTTGTGAATCGTTTGAAAGAATGGGGAGCCTCGCACGCAATTGAAAGACCAGGTAGAGAAGAGAATATCGAATTTGCAGTACCTAAAGAGTTACGTGTGAAACAAGTTACCTAAAACAATTTGCGGGTACTTTTTGCATCGATTGATTAATACTCAGCACTTTACACGTTTTATCTGCTAACTGGCTTCCTTTCGCCGTGGCCACTAATTCATAGGTGGTGGCCGAAACCTTGTTGACTGAAAACGTATAATATTCACTTGTTGGTAAACTCAGTTCTTTTGTTATGGCATAACTGGTGTTTTTTGTTCTAAAACCTTCCTGTTGTAGCTTCAATCTTAACAATTGATTGATGCCGTCATTTCTCCTAGATTGTTGAATTTGGTTTTGAAATGATGGAAATACAAGGGTCGAAATTACCCCAATAATAGCGACAACCATCATTAATTCTATCAAGGTCAATCCATTACACGTTTTTGAGGTGTATTGATTAGGATCAAAATCTTCCGTTTGATTATTCATGTTCACTTCCTAGGTGTGTTTTTTCTGAATTACACTATATTTACTCTAAGGGATTAAATTATAGGCGTGTTTCAACAATACGCTAAGTATGGATACTGTCATGGTTAAACTTCATGGTCTTACTCTACTAGAGTTATTAGTCACCATTTCTGTTTTGGTGTTATTAGTTACTTTAGCTTCTCCTGCGTATAACGCGATTCAAAGAAACATTCAGTTAAAAGCCGTTGTTGAAAATCATTATTTTGCATTACAACAAGCAAGGTATTCTGCGATTTCTAACAAAGTTGACGTAGGGATATTTTTTCAAGGCGGTAAAAACTGGTGTGGAGGACTAAGTGATATCGGTAAATGTGACTGTTCTATCTTGAATAGTTGCACTCTAAACGGAACAGAACAATTACTCACTTCTAACGATTACCCATTTATTTCATTAACGAACATTAAGTTTGGTCAAGATAGTGCCGCATTATTTGATGGTGTGCGTGGTTTATCAATTGGCCATGCTGGTTCAGTTACATTTTCTGATGGTGAACGTCAACTTAAACTCGTCCTAAGTAATATGGGAAGGATCAGAATTTGTGGTGTTGTTGCTCCTGTAGGGGGATATAAAAAATGTTGAGACTCGGAGCACAACAAGGCGCTAGTTTAGTCGAGCTTATGATCTCAATGGCCTTAGGTTTTGCATCGCTCACAGCGATGACATCGTTAGTCGCTCACGGAATTAGTTTAAATAATAGTTTAATGGCTAAGTCTCGTTTGGATGAAGAAATAAATGGTGTTCTGGCTGTTATACATCAGGATATCAGACGTGCTGGATATCATGGTAGCACCGAAAAAATGGTGTTGGACCCTGTTACATTCGTTAATCCATTTGCAAACAGTATCAAGGTGTCCTCTTTTGGTACTGAGCAATCTGAGAGTTGTATTACATTTGCTTACGACCGAAATCACAATGGTTTACTCGATAACACTCTGATAAACGAGGAGTTTGGTTTTAGACTAAAAAATAAGGCCATTGAAGTCCGAGTGGATGGTTTTACTTGTGCACAGGGCTATTGGCAAGATCTTACCGATCCCCAAGTGGTAGTCGTAAAAGCTTTGTCATTCAAAACTGAAAAGCTAATCAATCAAGGGATCGGTTTTTTAAGAATACAAGTAAACCTAGAAGCTGAATTAAGTCATTATCCCGAGTTTTCAAAACACGTCAGTACTTATGTATTAGTCAAAAATTATGAGTAATTTGAGATCTCAACTCCTTGGTTTTAGATTACAGCAAAGAGGCGCTGTAATCTTGATGACGGTAACACTTTTATTGCTCATAGTGACGTTAACGACCTTGTACACAGGTAGAAGTCAAACATTTGAACATAGAATCATAGTGAATAATCAGAACCATAAAATGGCGTTAATATCAGCTGAAGCAGGGATTCAAAAACAGATTGCTGAATTGCGAGTCAACGCACAATTAATTGCACCATCTGTTTCAGAAACACTCGATAATAAAAGTACAATCGTTTTAAACGTTAACAATAAAAGTACTCCTAGCGTATTGGGGACTCGTAACATTGTTACACTATCTTCTAAAGGAACATCCCCTGATGGCTTAGTTTCGATAACGTTGACAGAACAATTCCTTATTCATCCATTATTGTTTAATTTACCTATTGCGCCACTTATTGTTGAACAAGGTGTATTAATGCCTAGTGAATTCGAGATTGTTGCTAATTCAAATGGTTTAGGAGCAGGTCATTCACTTTCTATTTGGTCAGACAAAGATGTGTTTATGTCTACTACAAGCAGAACCTGTGAGTTAAATGCGTTTTTAGTAGGTACCTGTGCTTCTAATTTCATATCCAACCACTTAACTCAATCGACTGATATCCAACAACACTCTTCGACCTTCCCAACAAACATATGGGGGTATTTGTTTAATGCGCCTATGACTGAAATAGAACATCTGCATTTACATGCTGATAAAGCGTTGACAGATTGCAATTCTCTAAATAGTTTTAGCCGTGGCTTAATATGGGTGAAAGGTTTATGTTCTGTCAGTTTAGGTGAACGCATAGGCTCACAATCTGCTCCTTTAATATTAATTGTTCAAGATGGAGACCTGCTTTTCGCTAAAGACGTACTCATGTACGGCATGTTGTTTTCCTATCGCTCTCCAACTGCAATAAGCAACCCTACGGTAGCCATGTCGTCTGGAGCACAAGTTACTGGGGCCTTAATTTCAAATCATCAATTCGACCAAATAGGAGACCAATTAAGGGTCGTATATGATCAAACTGTTTTAGAAAACTTAATGACCCAAAATGAACTACAACGAGTTGCCCGTATACCTGGCAGTTGGAGAGACCATTAAACAATATGTATATAGAAAAAGGGTTCTCTTTAGTTGAAGTTTTAGTCTCATCATTAATGATAATGTTGGGAGTTACTGGTTATGTTACTTTGCAATCAGAGTACGTTATAGCGGATAGAAATTTAAACTTGCGATATTTGGCTATGCAATTAGCAGAAGACAAGTTAAACGATTTGTCTTATTACGAACAGCTGATATCACAAGCTAATAAAAGAGCTTATAAAGACATCGAAAGTAATGCTGGTGGTAATATTGTTGCAGGCGTAAAGTCCATACGACTATCCAACAATGCGAGTGATGTACATTTGTTTGAATTAGATTGGATAGTGTCAGATTTATTCTATGTAGATAGCAACTTTGATGATATTGCTGATTTATGGGTTAGCAAAGGTGAACAATTTTTTCCTAAAGTTGAGCCTTTAGTTTCAGATCTTAAAAAGGTAAATATCAAAGTTAAGTGGTTGGAGTTAGGTGGATCGCCACAACAAATTATACTGAATAGTTATATTGCGCCGATACCTGTTCATAATAGTTTTAAGGTGCTGTTCAAAGAAAACAGTATAGACGCTGTTCCGTAATACTTTTTAGAGCTTGATTTATAAGCGTATTTTACTTTTGAAGCCTTGATAGCATAGTATTTTTCTAAACATCAGGAATTCATTCAATTGTTAAAATATATACCTTTACTCAGCCCTCAATAACTATTTTTGTATTTTATTGGCTAACATACTCATATGAAGAAATTTATTGAATTTGTGTTTGAAGCTAAATCAACGATTAAATATTAATAGTGTGAGATGTCCGTGAAACAAAATAGCAGGTATAGATTAAATAAACGTCAACAGGGCGTTGGTATGATTGAAGTTCTAATCACATTATTTATATTGTCTGTAGGTTTATTGGGTGTCGCATATTTACAACTTGTTGGTTCATTCACAAACTCCGAAGCATTAAGTCGTTCACAGTCAGTATTAGTTGCGCAGCAAATAACAGAGCGATTGAGAGCCAATGCTGTCTTTAGCCCTATAGGAGATGGGTTAGTCGTTCATAACGACTACTTTTCTGCGAGTACTTATAACTTTTCTGGATTAAGTTGTGCTTCTGGCTTACCACATACTTGTTATTGCCTCAGTCTCCCGGCCAGTATGCCAAATTGTAGTAACAATACTTGTAGCGCTGCTGAGATCGCAGCTTTGGATGGATATGAAACCTCTTGTTCTGCAGTTGCCGCTAATCCAGATATAAAAATTGAAGTGAGTTGTGCTGATAACAATTTAGCTGATATTCACGCTTGCAGCGTCGGCTCCAAACTTGACGTGACTTTAACCTGGCCTGTTCAAAAATGGCAAAATATAGAACGAACTCTCAATGCGAATTGCAATATTGGCAAATCCTCGCCCCATGACTGTGTTTCAGTAGAATTAACACTATGAAAAAACAACAAGGTTTTACGCTAATTGAATTAATGATTTCCTTAACTTTAGGATTGATTTTATCAGCTTCCATTATCCAGGTGATGATAAGTAATAATGCAACTGAGCGTGTAAATAGAGCGTTAGCGTCTGCACAAGAAAATGGTCGTTTCATAATATCGCGTCTTCGTGGTGAATTGTTAATGACGGGGCGCTACGACCAGATGTCGCCGAACTTAAATACCAATGTTGACACAGTTGTTGAAGCTGCGTTTGTACTTAACACCCCGGTTCCGTTACCAGGTGATTTTGCTAGTGCCGCAGCTAAGGGAGCAATTGAAGGAGGTACAGGTGCCAGTGATACACTAATGGTATCTATGTTAGCAACTCAAGATTGCAGAGGTTTACGTTTTGGCTATGCTGCGAATGAAGAATTTTTCGTAGTGAATGAATATTTTCTAGATGGTTCTTCTTTAAAGTGCCGGGGATTTGATGGCCGTGTCTTACAAGGTCAAAAAGTGGCGGTTGGAAATGACTCAGATAAGGCCTATACAATTCTAGACGATGTGAATAGTTTTCAGGTGCAATATGGCATTACAGATGATTTTGCCAATACCGACAATTCAGCCCGCCCAGTACAATATGTCACTGCTGACGCATTGGCTGCTGCTAAAGTCGCAGGAGCTGAAGTTGTTGCCATTAGGGTCGCGGTATTAGTTAAGGCCGATTCTGACATAGTGATATCCCCAACGCCTAGTTTTAAATTGTTAAATGAAGCCCCTATTACACCTTCAGATAAACGCTTATTCAAACAGTTTGAAACCACTATCATCTTAAGAAATAGTAAAAACAAAATACGAAGTAGAAATATATGACATTTAATAAAAGGTTAAAAAACTCTGGAATGGTCATGGTCTTCGCACTATTGATTCTCATGAGTTTAACAATATTAGGCGTATCTTCTGTATCGAGCAGTTTGATGCAAAGCAAAATGGCTGGGTCAATGGAACAACGTTCGTTAGCCTTTGATGCCGCAGAGTCTGCAATTGGCGCCGTTATGTTTGAATCTGAAGATAAAACATTGTTGAGTAATGATGCACTTAACGATCCTTTGTCTGACGCACGAGCTGGGACACAAATTGATTTAACTGTTCAAGACTTGAGTTGCTTCGAAAATGCTACTTGGACGAATCGTAGCCTGACTAACAGCGGGTTAACTAAAAATACCCAGCACTTATCCTCAGGTAATTATAGTGATAAACCTGTTGTTAAAAGTTGGTCTAGGACCGCTTTTGTAAGAGAGCAATCATGTGTGGGTTCTAGCAACGTAATTGGTGGCAGCAATATTAGTTGCCATGTATTTATTATTAAAGGTTGTGGCCAGGTGCAAGACCACAAATATGTGGTGGCAAATAGCCAAAATGCTTCTGTGTTTGCTCCGGCAACGCAGTAAACAGGAGAAGAAAATGAAACTTCTTAACAAATTTAAATTAGCTATCGGATTTTCATTAAGTTTTAGTGTAACCGTTTTAGCCGATGACCTTGAAATCTATTTAGGCAATGCTGGCAGCGCAGTGACTTATGATCCTAATGTACTATTTATTATGGATACATCAGGCAGTATGACAGGTAAGGATGGTGGAACCGAAACTCGAATGCTAAGAGTACAAAATGCTCTGAAACAAACATTGAACTCGGTCACTAATATCAATGCAGGTTTAATGCGTTTCTCTGATTATGGTGGGCCAATATTGTATCCGGTTAGACCAATCGATGATTCGGTTTCCCCGGAAATAATTACTTCTATTTCTCAGGGGACAGATGATGCTTACGAAATTGGTTCTTCAGTAAACACTGGTAGTAATTCTTTAAAACTGACTGATGGGACTAACAAAGTTACCCTAGGTTTGCGATTTCAAGATTTGAACATTCCTAGAGGGGCAACAGTTACCAGAGCCTACGTACGATTTAATTCAAATGGTTATAACGCTGGTGCAACTGATTTAACATTTAGTGGGGAGTTGGTAGGAGATGCCACTACTTTCAGTACCGCGGCTAACGATATTTCTGGCAGAACCAAAACAACGAATAGTGTTTTATGGGATGCCGATAACGTTTGGCCAGTAACCAATGAGACAATTTCTTCTCCTGATTTAACTTCAGTGGTCCAAGAAATTGTTGATCAGTCTGCTTGGTGTGGTGGAAACTCCCTTAATGTTTTAATTGAAGGAGATGGGGCATCTAGTGGCAGTGCAAGGATAACCACTGCATTTGAACAAGGCTCAGGATTAACGCCACAATTAGTAGTAGTCTATGACGAATCTACGGCAAATGGCTGTGTAAAGGGTAGTCTAAGTTATCAAGTTAGTTCACAAAGAAACAATGCTGAAGAAAGATCTGATGGTTATCAATCTACAGGAAGTGAACTTACTTTTAGGGATAGTTCAAACAAGTACATAGGCGTTAGGTTTAGAAATGTTGCCATACCTCAAGGGGCATCGATAGCCAATGCATATTTAGAGTTCACTGCATACCAAACAAGCTCCAGTGATTACGCGTCTTTTAATATTTCAGGTGTTAACGAAGACGATCCTGGCAGCTTTAACAATTACACTCGCTACAAACTTAGAGACAAATCTAAAACAGGCGCTGTTGCCTGGACGAACATTCCTAGGTGGATAAAAGATTATACTTATCAAAGCCCCTCTATCACTTCTGTTGTGCAATCAATAGTTAATCGAACAGGTTGGAATTCGGGCAATGATATGATGATGGTTTTTTCAAATTTTGTGGGGATTAGAGGAGCATATACTTATAATGGTAAGCCATCTGGTACTGCTAGATTAGTGATTGAGTTTGAAGGTGCCGCAACACCAGGGCAGACCTCAACAGTGAGAGATCACTTAATTAGCCAAGTAGACTCTTTAGCAGCTAATGGTTATACCCCCATAGTGGATACTTTATTGGAAGGTGCGAATTATTTTGGTGGCTTAGATGTGGACTATGGTCGGCATAGAGGGCAGTCAAATGTAAACTCAACTATTCGACGTAATACTCGGGTCAGCCATCGTTTATCCTATATAGGCGCTGATTCCGTGCTGCCTTCTGGATGTAGTGTAGATAACTTGAGTAGTTCAGATTGTGTGAATGAATATATCCCGACAGGTGCTAAGTACATTAGTCCAGTTACTGATAAGGTTTGTCAAACCAATAACCATATAGTGCTTTTATCTGATGGTGTGGCCAATAACAACCACAGTGTCAGTAAAATTGAGACATTATTGGGCATCAATTGTCGCGGTTCTGGTGGAGAGAAATGTGGTTTAGATTTAGCCAAAAATATAGGTGACGCTGATGATTCTAAGATTGATACACGAGTGTTTACCCACACCATAGGTTTCTCGGCAGGCTCTACAGCTAATGCCTTTTTGAATGATTTGGCAATTAACGGTAATGGCGATTTTTACACCGCTGACAATACAGCTGATTTGGTAGACGTATTTTCATCTATTTTAAAAACAGTAAAAGATGTGAATGCCACCTTTGTATCTCCAGGTGTGGCAGTGAACCAATTAAATCGATTAACCCATAATGACGAATTATATTTTGCTCTATTCAAACCTGCGGAGGGCACCATTTGGCCAGGTAATGTCAAACGATACCGCTTAGATGGTTCGGATATTTTAGATAAAAATGGCTTAAATGCTGTGGACAGTGTAACTGGCTTTTTTAACGATGGTTCACATAGCTTTTGGTCTTTATTAGCCGACGGTAATGATGTTAGAAGTGGTGGTGCAGCGGGTAAAATGGGGTTACCAAGAGACGCGTATGTCGTCAACGGCTCAGGCACAATTATTCAATCGTCTAATTTATTACATGAATCAAATACTAATTTAACCATCGCTGATTTAGCAGTAGCTTCGGCAGCTGATCCCACAGCTACTCGAGAAACTGTTTTAAAATGGGCTCGTGGTGTTGATGTGAAAGACGATGATGCTGATGGTTTAGCAGACGATGTTCGAGAAGCCATGGGAGACCCTATTCATTCTCAGCCGGTTATCGTTAATTATTCATTAACGGATAGTGCGGTATTTGTGGCAACTAATCATGGTTTTTTACACTCATTTGATCCAACGACAGGTGAAGAAAACTTTGCGGTTATCCCTAAAGATTTGCTGAGTAATCTGTATGGACTATATAAGGACTCTTCAACTTTCTCCCATATTTATGGTTTAGACGGAGACATGGTATTAAGAACTGTCGGTTCTAATATGTACTTATATGTAGGGATGCGTCGTGGTGGCAGAAACTACTATGCCTTTGATATAACAAATAAAACCTCACCAAAATTAATGTTCGAAATTAAAGGTGGAGTAGGTGATTTCGCTCAATTAGGACAAACTTGGTCAAAGCCAACCGTTACTAAAATTAGAGTAGGGGCTACAAGTAAGACAGTATTAATATTTGGTGGTGGGTATGACGAAGATCAGGACAGTAAATTACTGCGAAGTGCCGATACAGTGGGTAACGCTGTTTACATAGTCGACGCTGACACCGGATCATTAATTTGGAGCTCTAGCAAAACAGGGGCAGACCTAAATTTAGCTGATATGCAATATAGTATCCCAGCTAGAATTTCGGTAATTGATCGAGAGAATGATGGGTTTGCTGACCATATGTACGTTGCAGATACTGGAGGCCAATTATTTAGGTTAGATATTCATAATGGAGAGTCTGTGAGTGATTTAGTGACTGGTGGTTTACTGGCTGATTTTGGTGGTAATACTGAAGCCAGTAATAGACGATTCTACTATGGCCCAGATGTTTCTGAAGTGAGTTTAGCTGATGAGCATTATTATGCTGTGGCTGTTGGCTCTGGCTATCGTGCACACCCTTTAAATACTACAATCGAAGATCATTTCTACATGATAAAAGACAAAGGTGTATTTGAGGTTGATGTTAATGGATTTAATACATTGCCTAGCATGCCATATACTTTAACTGATTTATACGACGCAACGGATCACTTACTGACCTCCTCAAACACAACGACCAAAGAGTTAGAGGCTTTGGAATTTGCAACCAAGGAGGGATGGATGATCAAATTGACTACAGGTGGAGAAAAAGTATTAGCTTCTCCATTAATTCTGGATTACCAAATAGTATTTACAACCTATTTACCTGCTTCGGCGAGTAGCAGTTCCTGTGCTCCGCCTACTGGTAATAGTCGCGCTTATTTAGTGCAGTTAATTAATGGGAATTCAGTGTCTGATTTGAATCAAAATAACACTCAAGAACATGTTGACCGTCATGCTCAATTAAAACAAACGGGTATCGCACCAGATACAAAAATACTGATTGAAGATATTATTAAACCTATAATATGTTTGGGTACTGAATGCGCGTCTACTGTTATAGAATTAGATTCAAATGGTAATAAAAAAGCTTGTGGTTCTGAGTTTGAATGTTTGGCTGAAAATATTCATAGTAATTTCGAGCGAGTTCAAAAAAGTAGTTGGAAAACAGAAACTGAGAGACCGTAATGAGTCGATTAAATAAAAGAGTAGAAGTAAACGCAAAGACAAAGACACAAACACGAGGGTTTACTTTAGTTGAGTTAATGGTTGTCGTTGCCATTGTAGGGGTCTTAACAATGTTTGCTTACCCGAGTTATCAAGGGTTTATAAAAAGCAGTAATCGAGCAACAGCGCAAGCCGATTTAATGAGTTTAGGTGCAGCAATGGAGCGACATAAAGCTGCTTCTTTTACCTACAAAGGTGCAGCGCAATCAGCGGCAGATACGGGTACTCCAGGTGTGTTTTTGGGGCACTCTCCTTCAGCGGAGCCGTACGCTAATCGGTCATATGATTTATTAATTACCGTCGCAACGGGAACTAGCTATGTTGTTGAAGCTCGGCCACTATCTAGCAGTGTGCAAGCTGGAGACGGCAGTGTTTACTTATATGGAGACGGCAGGCGAGCTTGGGATTCAAATAGCAACGGCAGTATAGGGAATAACGAATTTTGTTGGAAGTGTTAAAGATCGAATGAAAAAACAGGTGAAATGACTCACTTTCACCTGTTATATTTTATCTAGGAGCTAAATCATTAAAAAATGCAGTGTTTAGCAAAGTCTTTGGCTTCTGAAGCTGTCCAGTCTCCTTTAGGTTTTTCTTTCATATCTGCACACCATTCAGGGCTTCCCACTTCTGGGGCACAACCTACAAATACACAACTTATTAACGCTAGTGCGATTAACTTTTTCATTTTTATTCCTAAACATTTATTAAAATTTCCAAGCATTTAATCCTACCTTAAATAAGTGCATTAATACGAATGAAATTTAGTTTTTACCGTATCAATTGAAAACTAGCCTTACCTTCTACCAAACTGCTCATGTGTTCTCGAAAGGCAAATATTAGAGGCTTATTTTCAGTGTTATTGATGTCGATAAGGGCAGAACGGTTCTCTGTAATCAATACTTGGGTTTTGTTACGCTTCTTTTTCAATGATGCCCAATTCGTAAATAGATTTTTTATATCCAGTGAAATTTTTAAGTTGATTTTTCTTTAATTCTTCATTGTCTAACATCTTGATGCAATTGTGCACTTGTTGTTCTTCTTCTTCAGTTAAATCAATTGCTTCCGCTAGTTTTACCAGCACTTTAAGCAAACTTAACGCTATATTAGCGTTAGTTGGCGTAAGCTGAAATGCTTGACACAACAAGTTATAGGCTGGTTTGTATCGTCTGTTTTTATAATGGGCAGAAGCCATTTCGCCTAACTCTTTAGGCGTATATCGCACACTCTGACGTTCTTTGGATTCTTGTTCGAGGTATTCGGATAATACTTTTCCGGTAAAGGAGTCATGCTTAAAATCAGTTTTAAGTTGATCTAATAATGTCATGGAGTTTTCCCATAGACCCACTTCATGGAACGCTTTAATTTTATCTAGGTTATCTTCAAAAGCTGGGACTATTTTAACTTTGACACTTTTTTCCATTAAGGCTTCAGCTTCTTCCTTTTTATTTTTTAAATTCAGAATTCGAGCTTTGATGACAGTTAGCTGCTCAGTAAGATCACTAGCTGTACTATATTCATTTAACATTCTGTTAATTGTGCGTTCTGTAGAAGTAAGTAACTTTTCCGCTTCGATTTCAGACATGGTTGTCGCGAGATCAATAGAAGAGCGAATAACATTAACTGTGAGCTCCGGAGAGTCATGGAT
>NZ_JBPOFP010000101.1:0-17329 GCF_051252315.1 Paraglaciecola sp.
GACTTAAAGTCATCACCTTTATTTAAGAAATACGTGATGTAAAACTTATAAACTTCAGGTGATAGTTCGCTTAATAACTCAGTACGTCCGAGCAATGAATCTGCTATGTTTTTGGCTTTTTCAATATTTTTAGATGCTGCTTCAGCCATCATGACAATAAAAACGTCTTGATGGACATTTTTTGCCCTGTTTACACCATTAATCATTGATTGCCAATAATCACGGTTACCTGTTTTTTTGTAAAGCCATAAGTTAATTTCGGGCCGCACGCCTTTGGTTTCTCTAACAATTTTATCTTGATATTTAGGTATATTCGCAATAGTAACAAAGCGAGATACTTCATCAGACTTTTTAATGGCACTTTGAGCTAACACTACATTATCAAGGCAGGCTTTGTATTTATCGAGGGTCGTTAGAGCAGCATAGGCATTTTTTACCGTTTTGCTACGACTTTGGATAACCAGTGCGCGGGCTGTTTCAGATTTTTGTATGCTACAAAAAGCACCATTGTGTATTAAGTCGCAAACTTTTGCGTTCTCTTTATCTGCACATAAAGTAATAACTGAGCCTGTTACTTCGTTTTTTGAACATGAAATTAAAAATACAGATATTAGAATGAATAAGATGTCACGCATTGCAATTTTCACATTAAGAAGTCGATGGCGTGTTAACAGAATAAACGCTATTCCTGATCTAAGCAATAAACCTCTAGATATGCAATTGGGGCTCACCTTTTCTAATTAGAACCTTGATTGGCCGGCAATATTTTTATACATCGAATTCAAGGTGCAGATTTTTTAAAATCCCCCCGGGTTACTTAAGAATAAACCAATGAGTTTGGCGGTAACTTTATGACTGCCAGCTAATTCTTTCACATCGGTTTTCAACTTTTCCAACTCATTGTTGGAATATATAGTTTCTCCCTTAAATACAGTATGGATGTTTTGGGTGTTGTGGATATCTGCAGTTGGATCGGCATCTAAAAGTAGCATGTCTGCTTGTTTACCAATATCTATGCTGCCTATTTTGTCTGAAATTCTAAAGTATTTTGCACCATTTATCGTCGCTGCTTGGAGAATAGAAAAGTTATCTAGCCCTGCTTCATGTAGTGCTTGTAATTCCTCATGTAAAGAAAAGCCTGGCACATTATATTCACTCCAACTATCCGTTCCCGCTAAAATAGAGACTCCAGCTAAGTGGGCTTGTTTGATTGTATCTGCGCTTAAGTGATAAAAATCTTCGAAAGCCTTTATGTCTTTTTCTGATAGATCGGTTCCGAGTTTTTCAACGTCTTCTTGCCATTCACGCTTTAGCATGTAATGGGCGTAATCTAGCCCATTAATTTCGTCTTGCAGGCCTGCGACAGCATAATAATCATTTCTTCTGGTCATAAGAGTGGGATTAATAAATACTTGGTTGTCTGCCAGCATTTTGTATTTAGATTGGCAATTATTATTGTCAAAGTTGGCAATTAAGAACCGGTAAAACTCGGGGAGAGGTGTACCCCAATGTTCTCCTCTTAACAAGGAATCGGCTTGAAGTGAGCAGTCGTACAAGAATAGTCGAGCATGGGCAACGGATCGCTGACCTGCATTAACTAACTCTTCTAGGCTTATGGCACGAGGTTTATGACCGGATAATTCGAAACCATTTTTCTGGGCATGCTCAGCAAGTGCGAAGTAGCCATCTTTGGTTACCTTGTTATAGGTTTTGATAAAAAATGGCCGTTCGTCATTATCGAAAGCCTTGTAATATTTAACCAGACTTTGAGCTTGTTGAGCGTTTCCTGCTCCATGAAAGTCCGGAGAATTAGGGTGAGTTGATTTATTACCATTTACTGGAAATGTACCCCAGCCTTGAATAGTTGGACCCACCATTTGTCCATTTAGTACCTGTTTTTTCCACTTAGCTTTGTCTTTTTGACATGCATACATTGAAGTTTTATTTTCATTTGGACAACTTAGGTTACTGCGAACGGATGTCACTCCATTGGCAATGTACAAAGGAAAATCAATTTCGGGGGACAGTTGAATGACGGTACTGTGGTTATCCCACAAACCTGGTAACAGATATTTACCAGTGCCATTAATTTGTATAGGTGATTGCTCACTAAACTTAACCTCTCCCTGATAAATTTTATGAATGACACCTTGTTTAATTTCAACGTTTTGTTTTGGCCTTATTTGTTTATTTACCACATCGACCAAATGTACATTGGTAATTACGTAGTGATTGGTTTTAGCCGGTACAGTAGGCCTGTCTATATTGATACAGCCGGCGAGTGAAATAAATAATATTAAAATAATGACAAAGCGAAATAATCTAAAGGGCATAGGTATCATTCAATTGGCTGAAAATTTGAGAGGTTAAACTAAAATCTAACCGAAAAATTTGGTGTTATCGATACTAAAAATGTAAGTATTGGTAAAACTTGTTACTAGAGTTAACCGAGACTAAACAGCAACCGATAAGCATGGCTTATCGGTTTCTATTAAATCTACCCTCTTATTATAAAGATGGGTGAGAGACTAAACGGAAGCTATCAAAATAGGCTTCAGTGCCTTCCTCCGGGGCTCCTTCAGCCGATAGACTAAAGTCATCTATTCGTATGTCGTCGCCTGTTGCAGACTGATATTGTGCAAAAATAGTCACACTAGTATTGTCACCGGAGTTAAACACCAATGCATCAGGCCTAAAGCTATCATCACCTTCATTATCTTCAGATAAATCAGCGAAAACCGAGTCTTTAGAGGCTATCACATCATCAGCGGAGAATACCCCGTCCTCAATTGCGTCACCAGAGTGGGCACCAAACAACACAGTTGCTTCAGCACTACCTTTTAACAAGTTATACATACTTAAAGTGTAATCAGTATTAGCCTGTACTGTAACGGTTTGTGCTATGTACGGGTTATATGGCGTGCCACTGTCGTCATCATTGTATTTAAACTTGATTGAACCATTAGATCCAGATGCTGAATTGTCTGAGTCTTGTACTTGGCCGATACCAGTCCCTTCGTTAACCACCCAATTGTCTTGCGCGTCATCAAAGTTAGGATTTTGAATATCTGCAAATCCTAAAACAAAGTCATCTACCGTTGCACTGATAACTAAGCTAGTCCCTTCACCAGAGTTAAAACTAATTGAGGTAAAACGATAATCAGAAAAATTCTCGTCCACAGAGTAAGTTTCACCACCTACAGTTGCACTTAATTTTGCCGCTCCTTTTACAAAAGCAGAGAAGGTATAGTTGGTGTTTGCTTCAACCGTTAGGGTTTGCGTTAAGCTATCAGTTGAACTGTCTAACTTAAGGCTACTGCCGCGAGAAAACACGTCTTCAAGATCGGTTGTAATTTCTGCATCTACATTTGTCCAACTGGCTAAACTTTGATTATCAAAATCCTCATTAGCTATGGCGACTTGTGCGATATAAGGAGTGCCAACAGGTGCGGTATAACTCAACGGCCCGACTAATTCAGGTGTTAACAATCCACGTACATCAGTAACGACTAGAGCTTGGTCTAATCTTTCATCGGCTCCAGAAAGTGTGTTATTAGAACGGGTTTCACCATCCATATCTTTCGAAGGTAATGAATAATCACCTGTTTCTGCAGATAAATCAGCACTTAAGTTTGCACTATCTACGGTAGGGCGATACAAACCATTGGCGTCAGCACTCAACATTGGGTCGGCAAAGGTAAATCCATCAACACTGGTTAAATCATCATCGTCTGCTAGAGACTGACCAAAGATGTAGTTACCTGAATACGAAGAGTTATTAGGCATCTCATCAGCATTTTTAAATACCGGACCAATAGCTTCGGCTACCACGTTATTTGCAAAATATACACTCTCTGGTTTGTCATCTTCATTCCCAGCGAATAAATTAATACTATTTACGCTATCTACCACTGTGTTGTTCGCTACCAGTACATTTTCAACCTCTTGGTAGCCGTTTGAAGTCGAACCGTCAGATGCACTAATTAAAATGCCCCCATAAAAATTTGAACTTGGATTACGAGCACCTTGAATATAGTTGTTAGTGACGCTGTGATTGGCATCTACTATTCTTACACCGCCCGAGAAAGGGTTACCGTCACCAATAATATAATTATTATCAATGATTGTACCTTCACCATGACGACTCACAATTGAACCTCGGCTGTTGCGAATAGTGTTATGTGCAACTGTCACCCCACCTGCTTTTACCGAGATAACTTCAGCTTCGCCATCAATTCGTTCAATATAGTTGTGTTCAATGACCGCAAATGAATCGCTGGTGTGGGAATCACTCGAACCAATACGAATACCTTCATATTCATTGTCACTATTATCAGCATATGCGACGCCGCCAATAGGTGGACGATCAGCAAAATAATTATGGTCTATTTGTGTGCGGTCTTCTGTACCATCACCACGTTCAACAATAAATAATGCGCCCCGTGTTTCTTTACCTGATACCCAGTTATGGTCAAAACGGTTTCCGCTACCATAGAATTGGAACCACTTAGTGCTGTTGTCTTGCCCAGCATCCATATTGATAAAGGTATTGTCTGTTACCCGGCAATTGTTACAGGCTGTATTACTGTTAGCGCGAGTTTGTAAAAGGCTGCTATCCATATTGCCGTCTTTAAAAATGAAACCTTGTAAAACGGCATATTCACCCGTCATACCAATGGAGGCATCACCATTGATAATCACTTCGCCTGGCACCGCAGCGGCTACTGTAATAGGTAATTCAGCAGTACCTGCCCCACCAAATTTCAATTCAAATTCACCATACGTACCGGAGGCAACACAAACTGTTTCGCCGGGTGTCATGTCAAAACTGACAGCATCTTCTAACGCGCTCATTGAAGAGACGGTTGTGGTGCAATTAATGTCCGGCACGTTATCGTTGTCACCAATCGAGCCTTTAACTAGCGTTGAAGCGATCACAGTAGGAGCGGGGACGCCAAATATATTAATAGAAATTGTCGTTGAGCTGCCATCTACTGAGCTGACGTTTATTTCTTCAATTACAGAGTCTGTCTCATCTACAAGAGCCATTATGGTGGCGTTATTTTTATCTAAGCGATAGCTCCAGCCCCCATTCTCATCAATAGAAAATTCACCATATGTAAAGGCTACGGTTTCTTGAGTTATAAATAGCCCTTCGTCTGTATCGGGGTCATTAATACTCAATGTGCCTGCTGTTTCAGTATTTACACTATTATTAATAGTGGCACTATCGACACCGGTACCCGTGCCAAATTCTGCTAGATCGTTAATGCCTACAAGCGTGATACTTATGTTTTGGCTTGTACCATCTACTGACGTAACAGCGATTGTATCTACTAACGTAGCATCTTCGGCTAAGGCAATTAGAGCGGTATTTGAAGAGTCTGCAGTGTAAGTCCACTGTCCATTAGACTCTAAGTTAAATGTGCCATAAGTGGTCGATATATTACTTTGGGCAGTCGCTGAGTTTTCGTTAGAATCAGGATCTGTGATGGTTAAATTACCTGACATAGTCGAACTATTTATGGCAAGGGTACTTGACGTATCTCCTGAAAAAACGGCAGCAGTATTACTTACTGGATTTCCATTATTGTTAGTTGGACCACCACCGCCACCACCACCACCACCACAGCCAGTTAGTGCCGCAATCATAGTTAATGTAATTAGATTTTTATTCATATTTAATCGTCCTTTTAATGATTACCAGCTAGTCTAACACTTGTTGTTACCAATATTGCAGTTTCATAACATACTGTTAACACTCCGGCTCATGAATTGGTATTACCAAATGCTGTTTAATCCTTTTTTAACAATGAGTTATGGTTTTGGTGTTTGTAGGTTTTTTATATAGTAGGAGAATGTGAAAGGGGTTTTATTTGTATTGTTTTTATTCTTTTATTGGTAATACCAATTTGTATTGGTTGAACTAACAAAAAAAGCACCTAATTTCTTAGGTGCCTTTAAAGTCATGAAATCTCTAGAAGATTGGTTATTGAGGCACTACCTTTAGTAGTAACACACCTTCAGATTTCAACTGAAATGAAGGCTCAAGAGTGTTGCCTGTCATCATGTTAGTGATAGACACTGATTGACCATCTCGTAGAGTTAAATCTAATTGAGCCGTATTGTGACCGACATTGAGTATATTGACTAAATAACTGCCATCAGCCTGCTTTACTGTGCGCCACGTAGTGGTCTTATGGTCTACGCTATTATCTTCGGCAATAACCACATTAGGCATTTTATCGGCGACTTCCGTTAGAGCTACCTGTTTCACTTTAGCTAAATTCGCGTCAGCTTCTAAAATAACCAGTTTGCCTTTACCTGCAATTAACTTATCTGTACGTGTTTGGCCATACTCGTTAAGGGTTAAACTATTAACATCTTGAATAATAGTCCCTCCTGTATTTAAGTACGCTTGTAATGCTGCAAATTCGCCATCACTCACGTTAGGGTTGTTGTATACAAGTACTGTGTCCCAACTGCTGTTATCTTGTTTTTCAATAATATTTTTAGTGACAAAACCAAGAGGCGCCCCTTCAAAGAAAAGCTCTTCGTAAAGTTTGTAACCCTTAGTCATATAGTCAGTAGTGTTGATGGCAGTAGTTTCTGAATAGAATAAACGTAACGGGCGAGCCTGTTCACGTAGTTCTACGATTTCCTCAGAAAAACTATTTAAGTCATACATGACCTGCGTCACTTCATTGGTCACATGAGGCTGCATATTATTTGAACCTGCGTAAGCGCCACCTAAACCGGGATCGAAGAAGTCTAAATCCCCTTCTAGCCTGTCTTCAGGAGAACCGTCAGGATCTCGTGCCCAGAACCAACCTGTGTTGGCATCCATTCCTAACAAGGTTGCTAACCAATAAACACTGCGTACATAGCTAGTACGGGTGTCTAAGTCGCGCCATTGGCCTGAAGATAAAAAGTGAGACTCTGAATTAAAGTTAATTTTGTTTGGTGCTACCGATTCCATAAAGTCATGGAACATAGCCACTTTACCCCATGAATAAGCGTATTTTTCTAGCCACTTAGACGACTTACCTGGGCGAATGTTCTTACTGCCGAATGCTTTGGCATCATGGCCCACCATAGTGGTTAATTCTGCTAGTGCTTCTGTATCTATGCCGCCAGAACGAGCATCTTCCATAAACATTCTTGGCATGATCTTAATAGACGTATGGGCATCAGAATTAACCGAATGCAATTCGTTTTGTACATAGCTGAACCAGTCTGTGGAACGGTCCATATTATAACGAGACCAGTCATACCAAATAGGTGTACCTAGTAAAGCAGGATCGATAGGGATCTCTATTGTTACCTGGTCGAAACTTTTGAAAGAAGTACCCCAATTCGTATTTAATTCTGCTAGGTTGCCGGTATATTTTGTGTCTAACCAGGCTCGGAATTTATTTAATGTATAAGAAGAAATGTCGTTCATTTCTTTGAATTTATGAGTCCAGTGGCCTTTTTCGGCATACCAGTGAGGTTCGTTTGCCAATACAAAACCTAACTCAGTGACTTTTTTGCCTTTGGTTAGTCGACCTGTTTCACGGATGATTTTACCCCACACATCACGAACAAGTGGGTTGTCGATATCGAAGCCTGTGAAAAGCGAACGCCCTTTGCGCACTTCTGGTTCTTGTTTTTCAATCCACTCGGGAATACCCATGATCCAGTAATATAGGAACCCAATGTTGGTATCAGGGATATCGGTGAGCTCTTTCATTAATTCCTGATTAAACGTGCCATCTTCATTGAGTAAAAAAGAGTTAATGGCGCGATCGTGATCAACTGGATAGAGGTTTTCGCCTCCGTGGTAAAGTGCACCTAAATGGTCGTTATAGACATCGGTATTGGTCAGTGGTTGGCCAACTGTCTTAGAAAAGTAATCGTAAGGAAAGATGGGTTTGCCATTACTAATGAACATATTGTCGGCAGCTTTGGTACCTTGCCAGTCAACTTTGTTAACTGGGCGACGTTTAATTTCGCCACGTAATTCTTGACCTAAAACGTCTATGCCTTTATCTAATATTTCGATGACTTTTTGACGTTCGAATGTAGGTAATTCAAGGGCTAGCTGTTTTTTGTTTTCAGCATAATAACGCTCATATCCAAAAGCTTTTTCAATAGTATCTGGATTGGCTTCGTCCCAATTGGCAAATTTTAGAAACTGCTCAGAAAACCAGACTATGGTTTCTTCACGGGCAACATCAATGTTTTTTGCACGAGCTTCATCCATCATGCCTGCTAGTGTTTTAAGTTTTACACGTGCTTGCTGTTCCAATTCGCTAGTGGCGGCTACCTCTAATTTAGTTGCTTCAGCTTTTACAGGCGTCGTATTGATTGATGTATTGTCTTGCTTATTACATGCTGTTGTTAGCAATAACGCTGAAGCAATCGATGCTCCTATCAAATGGCGTTTCATGGTTTCTCCCACAGTTTCTGTTAACAATATGTTAGTTATTCTTTATATTTCACATATTACATACTTAAACATCATATGTATACTTTTTGGGTGAATAAAATGAATAGTATGACTTATCTGGTGTTATGCGTTTATTGAGTGAGAAGAACGTAATCGCTCAACTTCTTGCTGGGATTTTTTAAGTTCTTGCTCTATTTCTTGCCGGGCATCGATCATTTCATTTGCAATCATAGCCAGGTATTTAAACTCGGCGAAGCCTTGTTTTCTTTCATCAATATGTTGATATTCCCGTTTACAACGGTAGAAAAACATCACAAAAGTGGCAAAAGCTTTTTGTAACGTGGTAAAACTTTTTACCAGTAGTATCACTAAAGCCAATAATGTAGCGAACATAATTACTATACTAATGCGTTCGATTTTACTTTCTTCTTGAAGCAGGATGTTTTTGACTTTTGTATCTAACATCGACAACTCAGCTTCCACCAAATGAGCTTGACGTCTAAATTCACCTTGTAATCCCGATTCATGATCTAAACCTAAGGTTTTTTGCGTGTTGACCAATTGCATAAATTTAGCTTGATAGTTGTCGAGTAGGCTGATTTGTGCATTTGACTGAGCGTCCGTTGAAGTAATTAATTCTTCTCGTAACGATTGATACAGTTGATTTTGCTTTTCAATATATTGCATGTCTAGCCTGAGTAAAAAGTCTTTTTCGGCTCGCCTAAGTTGAAGTAAAATAAGATGTGAATAGGTTTTACCGCCGGCTTGTAACTGGTTTTCTAATTGGTGATTAGCCTGTCTAAATTCACCTTGATAACCCGCCTCGGCATCAAGCCCCATATCAGTGTGCAACTGGACAAGTTGATTAAATAACTCTTGGTAAATGGTAAGCCCTTGTTGGACATTGTCGAACCAATCAGTTGAGATTGAAGATTGCATAGACAAGTCGTGTAGTTGCGAGAGCTCTTGGTTAAATTTGTTAGCTCGTATGTTAAATTGAGCAGCGTACTGGCTGTCTAGCCTGAGTAAAAAATCTTTTTCGTGGCGTCTAAGTTGTAGTAAGTCATTATTGAGCTTAAGTAGAAGTCGCCCCTGATTGTTTAATTCTATAAGTCGATGAGTGTTGTAAATTTGATTAATAGCAAGGATTGACATGCCTACCACGCACACTAACATGATCACAATTAAACGGCTTTTAATCGAACCTATATGTTTCATATCTCATTCTTTTATTTGCTAAAACCTTGTGGGATAAAAGTGTATAAAAATTTGCTCGATTTTATATGAAGGTTTTGTGATCTGAAGCTTGCAATATACGTTGAACTTGGCAAGATTGGCGGCAATTACATTTCTTATCCAGAAATCAGCCTAGTTGCGGGAGACAGCACATGTGGGGTAGGTTAGTTGTTGCTTTAGTCTTGTGCTCGAATTTGGCAGAAGCACAGCAAGTAGAAAGTGAAAAACGAAACACCACCAAAAGTGACGTGAATGCTTGTTTGTTGGTGGCAGTGATGAATGCCCGGCCCGAACAAACTGTCGGTGAGCTGATTGAAAACTGTGGAAAAGTTAAAACAAACCGGGTCAAAAAACGTCAAGCTTTAGAAGCTGAGGCTGCCAGTAATCCTTTCGCCATCTTGCCACATAAACCCAACTTCATCTTGCCGTTAACATTAACTAGTATTCGTCGTGAACCCTATAAAGATGTGGCTGTTGGGCCTAAGTTAGATAACTTAGAAGCTAAGTTTCAGGTATCTCTTAAATATTTAGCCTGGCAAGATTTTGTCTTTAATGATCTTGATTTGTTATTTGCTTTTACCTCTACCAGTTGGTGGCAATCATACAACGATGATATCTCGGCGCCTTTTCGTGAAACCAATTACGAGCCAGAAATGCTATTGAATTATAGACACTCTTGGTCGTTTTTAGGTTTACCTGTTGAGCAAGCGTATGTGTCTTTTAACCATCAATCTAATGGCCAAACAGGTTTGTTGTCTCGCAGCTGGAATCGCATAATTGGTGGTTTGGTGTTTGCTCAAACCGACAATGTAACTTGGGGATTTCGTACTTGGTACCGTATCCCCGAAGATGAAAAGCTCGATCCCAGTTCGCCAGAAGGAGATGACAACCCTTATATCGAACGTTACCTTGGTTATGGTGAATTAGGTGGCCTTTGGAATATTTCAGACAAACACACTTTAGAGTTTACCCTGCGCAATAATTTACGAAGTGATAATCGAGGTGCTGTGGAATTAGGTTGGTCCTTTCCTATAAACGGTAAGCTACAAGGTTATTTAGAATATTTTAATGGGTATGGTGAAAGTTTAATTTACTTTGATCAGCATACCCAAAGAATTGGTTTAGGCTTTAAATTAACCAATTGGTTGTAGAGGTATTTCTTTTTCCTTAAAGGTGTCTAAAGCTCTTTGACGAGATAATTTGAGGTCAACAATAGGTGCTGGGTAATCTTTGCCTAATCTAACCTTAGCTGACGTTAGTACTTCTGCAGGTGCATCCCATGGGTTATGAATATACTTGTCTGGTAAATCATTTAATTCAGGACAATATTTCCGTATGTAATCGCCACGACTATCGAACTTTTGTCCTTGAGTGACGGGATTAAATATTCGGAAGTAAGGCGCAGCATCTGCTCCTGTGCCTGCTACCCATTGCCAACTAGCACTATTCGAAGCTAGATCAGCGTCGAGTAGGCAATCCCAAAACCAAGCGGCTCCTTGTTGCCATTCGATCAGTAAATTTTTGACTAAAAACGAACCTACTAACATTCTCACTCGATTATGCATAGTTCCGGTTTGCCACAACTCACGCATGCCGGCATCAATAATGGGGATGCCGGTTTGACCCTGTTGCCAATTTTTTAAACTTGCGGGGTCATTGCGCCATCTAAAGTGCTCAAATTTAGGGCTGAAATTTTTGTCAGGTAAAGTGGGGAAGTGATATAACAAATAATACGAAAACTCCCGCCAGCCTAATTCACTTAGGTAACAATCTACGCCTTCTTGCTCTGTATTTCCTTGGACTGAATGAAGCACCGCAAACCAAACTTGATTGGGCGAGATTTCACCAAAGTGTAAATGAGCGCTTAGGCCGGAGGTACCCAGTAGACTTGGAATGTCTCTAGCAGATTTATATTGTTTAATGTGATTAGGTAAAAATTGACTAAGTCTTTCAGACGCACCTGACTCGCCAGGCGCCCATAATTTATCTATTTGAGTATGCCAATTTATTGAGGGTAATAAGTTAAGAGAAGAAACGCCCATATCTTCTTGTTGCAAATAATCTATTGAAAGAGTTTGTGGTTCAGGCGAGGGCATTCTTGGTGATTGAACCCGTAAACACCCATTTCGATAATAAGGTGTGAAGACTTTATAGGGGGTTTGGTCTTTCTTTAGCACCTCCCAAGGCTCCCACAATAATGAGCCATTAAAGGTTTTTACAGTCACTCCCATCTCTTTTAATGCTTGTTTTATTTGGGTATCTCGTTTGATTTGCCAAGGTTCGTAACAACGATTCCAAACTACACACTGAATGGAATGTGTTTTTACAAAATCGAGTATAACTTGCTGGGCATCACCACTTTTGCAATGTAGTTTATTATCCAAAGATTGATCTAATGACTGCAGTGAATGATGCAACCACCACTTACTTGCTGCTCCTAATTGAAATGGCTGAGGGCAGCTTGAATCAGCAATGTATAAAGGGACAATTGTGCCTTGCTCACTTGCAAATGACAGTGCAGGGTTGTCTCGCAAGCGCAAATCTTGTCGAAACCACATTAAGGTTTTGTAAGAGATAATATTTCCTTTAAAAACATAAACTTTCTTTGACAATACGTACAAAAGAAACAAATCGATCAACTATTTCTGACTAAATGATAATATCCTTTTTATTATGCTTTCAATTGATAAAAACATGCCTCGAAAAATTGCTATTGCAGGTGCGGGAATTGGTGGACTATGTGCAGCTCTGGCTCTAACCAAAAAAGGTTTTCAAGTTGACGTATTTGAACGCTCAAAAGTTTTAGGGGAAGTGGGGGCAGGTTTACAATTAAGTCCCAATGCTATGCATGTGCTACAAGCATTAGGTTTAGCCGATAAAATAAAAGCGCTTTCTTTCGCTCCTCATGCAGCGGTAATGCGTCATTATAAAACGGGTAACGAATACTTTTGTGTGCCCTTAAAACAGCACTGTAAACAAACATACGGAGCTGAATATTTACATATTCATCGTGCCGACTTACATCACGTTTTATTTACCGCTTGTGTGGAAAGTGGTGTGAAAGTGCATTTAGGAAAGAATGTTGATGTTTATGAAATAAATGGGTCACAAGTTGATCTTAAATTTGAAAATGGCGAAAGCCAAATAACGGATATATTAATTGGTGCAGATGGGATCCGTTCTAAAGTACAAGCCTGTATGTTAGGTGCTCATAAACCAGAATTTACAGGACAAGTTGCTTGGCGTGGTGTTGTGCCTGCTTCATCTTTACCTCAACATTTAGTTAAACCCAATGCCAATTTATGGGTAGGTCCAGGCCAACACTTTGTTAGTTATTATTTACGTGGTGGGGAATTAGTTAATTTTGTCGCAGTAGAAGAGCGTAATGATTGGCGACAAGAGTCTTGGACTGAACCAGGGGATATAAATCAACTAAGGTCACGCTTTAAGGGATGGCATCCAGAAGTAACAGAAGTTTTAGATGCAACAGAGTCTTGTTTTTTGTGGGCCTTGTATGGCCGCAAACCGTTAGATAAATGGGTCGACAATAACGTCGCATTGTTGGGAGATGCTTGTCATCCAATGTTGCCTTTTTTAGCCCAAGGTGCAGCCATGGCGATTGAAGATGCTTATGTTTTGGCGGAGTGTTTAAACCATTCTATAGATACACCCACTGGACTAATGGCATATCAAAATCAGCGTATGCAACGCACAAGTAATATTCAACGTGAGGCCGCTAAAAATGCTAGTTTATATCACATGTCTACCCCTGTAGATCGGACAAAACTTTCTATATTAGGCATGTTATCCAAGTTAGGTATTAGCGATAAATTGGCGGCAAAAAAACTTGATGGCATATATTCATATAACGTAGTGAAATCAGTAAGTTGATGGCTCCTTTGATGCAAGAGGTAAAGCCTGTTTATGACCAGTTTTCGCCAAAGATGAAAAAACATTTGCTGCAAGTACGAACATGGATCTTTGAAATAGCCCAAACAAATGATGATATTGGCCATGTACAAGAATGTTTAAAATGGCAAGAGCCGAGTTATGTAACAAGTGGGCCTAAATCTGGCACCACACTCCGTTTAAGCCAAGTAGATACAGAACATTATGGATTGTTCGTACACTGCCAAACCAGTTTAATTGAAGAGTTTAAATTGGTTTATCCTGATTTAACTTATAATAAGACTCGGGGAGTGGTGTTTGCAGCGAACCTGCCAATTAAAGGAAATATTATTAAACAGTTTATATTTATGGCGTTGACATACCACCAAAGAAAATAGGCATTATTCTTTACCTTATAGCTTGCATTGGTCTTACCTAATTCAATTTAATTATATATATTGTTAACAATATACTATTAACACTGCAGTAACATGTGTTATGTTTTAGTTATGAATTATTATTGCGCAAATTTTATGCGCGGTTGGTTGTGAACAGGATTATTATGATGATTAATAAATCGAACAAAAAACGTGGATCAAGTTTGTTACTTGCTTCTATTGTTGCACCGCTGTTGGCTGGTTGTAATGCTTCAGATTCAAAAACTGAAAATACCGCAAGTAGCCCAAGTCAGGCCAGTCAAGCGGTAGAAGAAGTCATGATCTATGACTTTGAACAGGGCGAGGTGCTTACAGAGATTAAAGTTAATAATGGTACACCAAGTATTACCTCTGACGACCTAGCAATTAGTGGCAAACACTCGTTATTAGTTGAGTTTACAAACTCTCAAGCTAGTTTTTCACTCCGTCCAAACACGCCATACGATTGGAGCGAATATAGCGACTTTAATTTAGCTTTTGACTTAACCAATAAAGGAACTGAATCTGTTCAACTTGATTTGATTATCAGTGATATTGACGGTAAGTCATACACCAGAGGTTTAGTGGTACCAGTGGGTAAAACCCAAACCCATTACGCAAAAATGGATGGCCATGATCAAAAAGAGCCAGTTTGGGCTGCGCAAGGCGAGTTTAACTTTGAATCAGGTTTTCGTTCAAACCCAGTGACTTGGCAATCAGATGACAAACAAGCTTATTCTTTTTGGGGCACGAAACGTTTAAATATAGCGGGTATTCGAGGTATTTCGTTTCATGCTAAAGGTATGTTGAGCGATAGACAATTCACTATAGATAACGTTAGATTGCGCCAAAACCCTGAAATGGATAAAAACTTTTTAGTGGGTGTGATCGACCAATTTGGTCAAAACGCCAAGGTGGATTATCCAGGTAAAATTAAGTCAGAGGAACACCTTAAACAAGTGACTCAAGCCGAATTAGATACCCTTAAAGGTGAAACTATGTCGGACAGGTCTAAATTCCACGGTTGGAAAGACGGCCCTAAACTTGAAGCCACAGGTTTTTTCCGCACTGAAAAAGTAGAAGGAAAATGGGCCTTAGTAGACCCTGAAGGATATTTATATTTTTCTACTGGTATCGACATTATTCGTTTGTCTAACTCGTCAACTATGACGGGTTATGGCTTTGATGAAAAATTCATTGCTAAACGTACTGCAGATATGACAGTCGCTGAAGATGATCAGCCACTCAACCGAGTAAACGATGAAGCGATCCCAAGCCGTCATGTAGCTAACGAAATTCGTGCTAAGGTTTTCGACTGGTTACCAAGTTATGATGATGATCTAGGTAATCATTTTGGTTATCGACGTGAAACGCAAAGTGGGCCATTAAAAGAAGGCGAAACTTTTAGTTTCTACAGTGCAAACTTAGAGCGCCGTTATGGTGAAACCTATAAAGAGTCGTATTTAGATACATGGCGTAATGTAACCGTTAGACGTATGAAAGACTGGGGTTACACCTCACTAGGTAACTGGTCGCAAGATGCTTATTATGGCAATAATCAAATTCCATTTGTGGCCTTTGCCGACATTATTGGTGAGTTCGGTACCTTAAGTAGTGGTTTCGACTTTTGGCATGGTGTACCTGATGCTTTCGATCCTAGGTTTTATGAGCGCGCTGTGATTGCCGCAGAACATGTGTCTGCACAAATCAATAATACGCCTTGGTGTATGGGGGTGTTTATGGACAACGAACAAAGTTTTGGCCGTAGTACCAACCGCGAATCTTTATACGGTATTGTAATTAATACATTAGGCCGTGATGCCGCAGAAGTACCCGGAAAAGCGGCCTTTACTAAAATCATTAAAGACAAATATAAAACCATTGATGCTTTGAATAAAGCTTGGGCTAAAGATGTAGCTTCATGGGATGCTTTTGCTAAAGGTATAGACGCCAGCTTTAACACAGATGAGCAAGAAAAAGATTATTCTGAATTGCTTTATCAATATGGTGTGAAGTATTTCTCTACAGTCAACAAAGCGATGAAGTCTAAAATGCCAAATCACTTGTACTTAGGATCTCGCTTACCTCTATGGGGTATGCCTCCGGAGATCTTACGTGCAGCGGCGGAAAACAGCGATATCATTACCTACAATGTATACAAAGAAGGCGTGATACCAGGTCAGTGGGATTTCTTAGAAGGTTTAGATAAGCCAAGTCTAGTAGGTGAGTTTAGTTTTGGGTCTGATGATGCGGGTCATGTTCACCCTGGTATTGTGATTGCGGCAGATCAAAAAGATCGTGGTTTAAAACTGAAGAACTACCTACATTCGGTAATAGACAATCCGTACTTTGTTGGCGCACATATGTTTCAGTACTCAGATGGTCCTATAGCAGGTCGTGCCTACGACGGTGAAAACTACAACTCAGGTATGGTACGCATTACTGATGTACCTTATGAACATATGGTAGAAGCTGCCAAAGAAGTGCATAAAGATCTATATCCTAGACGTTACGGCTTTTTGAAAAAGTAAAAATTGCTGGTGGTGTATTAACACCATCTAGTTTGATTGGTGATATTTAAACGGGGAAGCTCTGAAAAGAGTTTCCCCTTTTTTCGTATTAAAAAGTTACAAGGGAAGTCAAAATTATAAACTTAATTTTGATATTATGTGTAATACATTGCTAATTATCACTAAATAGGAGAAGAATAAATATGGCTAAAAAGAGTATTGCGATTGATATGGATGACACAGTTGCAGATACCTTGTCCCGTCATTTAGATTGGTACAAAAATGAATTTGGTATCTCCCTTGAACGCCAAGATATGTTGGGTAAAAAAATCTATGATGTAGTGGCTAAAGAACATCTGACTGCAGTTAAGAAATTTCCTCATCATCCTGAATTTTTTAAAGATTTACCGGTTTTTGAAAATGCTGTGGAAGTAATTAAGGAATTGAGTCAAACCTATACTATCTATTTTGCCAGTGCCGCCATGGAGTACCCAAGTTCATTCACGGCTAAACATCAATGGCTCAAAAAGCATTTTCCATTTATTAACGATCTAAATTTTATTTTTTGTGGTTACAAAGGCATGTTGAATTGTGATTTTTTAATTGATGATAGTAGTTGTCATATTGATGCATTCTGTGGGCAAGGTTTGTTGTTTGATGCCGTGCATAACCATTTTGAACAGGGTTATGACAAGGTAGCTAATTGGTTGGAAGTAAAAAGTAAGTTATTGGGTTAACACATTCTAGCTTGAGTCTAACTAACCTTGTCAGTTAGGATTTTTTCCATAGGTTTTGCAGTTTTGAATAAGAGAAAAAATCATAAGGTTGCCAATGGTGCGGTATGAGTT
>NZ_JBPOFP010000102.1:0-17143 GCF_051252315.1 Paraglaciecola sp.
CTTCTTGATTATGCATATTATAAATATCGATATAATGTTGTTGCATGCCTGTCAACTTCATTAATTTATCGGTCCCAATCGTATTTTCGTGTTCCTCATCAAAGCCTTCTGATTTCATTAAATCAAAATACTCTAACTCTCTCCTATACACTTTACTGTGGGTTCGACTTCTCCCCAATATATTATTATCTGAGTGGCTAACCATAGATGCAAACCATTTTTGTGGGTCACGTTTGAACAAAATAAATTTACTATTGGGAAATTTATGATAAAGAAATTTGTAGAATTCAGGGAAAAACCAAGGTGAATCTTCGTAAGCATTAGCTTTCGCAAAGTCTTCAGAAGAAAAAATTTTATCGAAATTTCCATCAAACCAATCCACCGACCATTTATTCCGTTTATCATCAGGCCAGCCTGACCAAGCAAACCCAAAGTCTTTAAAGAATTGACCAACTGAAGTAGTGCCAGTGCGCTGCATTGAAACGCAAAAGACTTTTGGACGATTTTTTATAGAGCCAGCTTTTATTTTTTGTAGTATTTTTTTCATTTATCTAATCCCTATTGTTTAAGCCGCCACTTCTGGTGAAAAATCACCTATGAAGCTCACTCAAACATTTTTTCAGTATTTTTGTGCTTGCAGCGTGTGATGTTGCTGGCATTAAATGACCGCCTAAGTAGCGTAATACTAAGTCGTCATATCCGGGTAAAATAATGCCAAGTTGAGATTGCTCTAACAAATGGAACATATCAAACTTCATAACCGAATTTACACAGAGTATCGCCAGCGACTAGATTGAACTTAGATATCTGTTGTGTAGATAGTTGTTTCTTATATAGATATCTCTCATCCTTAAGAGGCTGTTTATTTTTGCTCTTCCATTCATCAAACTCTGCTGGCTCCATGCCTGATTTTTGATCTGTCTTATAAAAATCTAACATCGTCTCTTCATATTCGAAGTTTAAAAAATTACAAACTTTTGACATGGTAATTTCTGTAGCAGAGGAGATATCTTCTAGTCGCACTGAAATTGATGAAAGCGTGCTTAGCGAATCACTTAATTGTTCATTATTATCACGCCATTCTTTAGCAATCTTTGCTATGTCAGTCTCAAGTTTTGGAGCAAATCGTGATTGGAACGTTTTTTCCATTAAGGACCGATAAGAGCAGGCTACATCACGACCATCACGCACAATATGAATAAATTTTGCGTTAGGGTACATTTCATGAAGCAATTCAACATGACTGATATAAAAGTTATTTTTATCACCAATAGCTTTAACATTGGGCTTAATTTTGGTGGCAAATAACGAATAGACACCGCTGATTGCTTTATCTATATCTTCAATTTGATTTTCTTTTAGATAATCAATAACTTCATTCTTATTTAACTGCCATGAATCAAATTTTCGTGTTTCGAAAAGTGCATCTACGAATTTATTAATTTGAAATGGCCTAAGGTCACTATACTTTTTCAACCAAACTGCAAAACCGCATTCTGGTGGCACAATAATCTCGCTGTGTGCGTTAAGCAGGAGTCTAAGTAAAGTCGTACCTGAACGCGGATTACCTAGTATAAAAAAATCAACCATCTCTCTTCCTAATTTTATAACAATGACTGTGTTATTTATTACTCTAAAATTGTTAGGTATTTGTACAGTAAAAACGGCTGTTAAAATGTTCTAATTACTGATTTACTATACTACTCCAGAACCTTTAATTTTATTAACGACTTTGTCTATATCTTTATTTGTCATATCAACATGTAAAGGTAAACAAAGAATGCCATCGGTAACGGCATCAGAATGCGGTGTACCATGGTTTTTACAGTCAGTAAATACAGAGTCTAAGGCCGGAGAAAAATACGCTCTGCTTTGAATATTGCTTTCAGTGAGTTTTTGAATTAATTTTGAGGCTTGTTGACTGTTCTTAAGTTTTATCGGCATATAAGCGCCATTGAAATTTGCTTTAGAATGCCACTCGGGTAGTTCGACAACATCTTGTAAACCTGCAGTATATTGACTGAAAAGTTCTGCCCTATGCTGCAATACTGAATCCATTTGTTCCAGATTAACTAACCCTACAGCAGCTTGGTATTCGTTTAGTTTGCCATTAATTCCAGTTTCAACAATGCCTTTACCTGGCTCAATACCAAAGTTGATCATACGTTTTGCTATTTGAAAATGTTGTTTATCTTTAAAAACTACAGCCCCCCCTTCAACTGCATGAAACACCTTAGTGGCATGAAAACTTAAAGTGCTGGCGTCGCCGTAATTGAGTACAGATTGATTATTTATTTTAACGCCAAAAGTGTGCGCCGCATCGTAAATCAATTTTACATTTTTTTCATTACTTAGCGATTCAAATGCCTCTACATCACATGGATTACCGTAAACATGAGTAGCTACTATAGCATCTAGAGCTGTGTCTTGGTCTAACGCTCGACTAACCGCCTCAGGGCAAAGGTTATAACTTTTTCGGTCTATATCAACAAACGAAACAATATCTTTCTGCCATTTATACGCACAAGTGGTGGCCACAAAACTAAATGGTGTCGTAACTAAATTTTTGATCCGGAGAGCTCGACCCGCTAATTGCAGAGCAACTGTTCCATTGGATACTAAAAGTAGGTTTTGTACGCCAAGGTATTCTTGCAGTTTGTCTGTTAACTCATCATGTAAAGGCCCAAAATTAGTATACCAACCATTGTTGTTAACTTTTTCCAGATATTTTTGGAGTTTTTTTAGATTTGGCTTAATTGGACTATTTAAAGCAATCATAATCACATCAACCTAATAAGCTTAATAAATATTGACCATAGGAGTTTTTCATTAAAGGTTTGGCCAATATTCGAATATCTTCTATTGATAACCAACCTTGATTAAAAGCTATTTCTTCTAAACAAGCTATTTTAAATCCCTGTATCCTTTCAATAGTTTCAACATATTGCGCAGCTTCGAGTAAACTGTTGTAGGTTCCAGTATCTAACCAAGCAAAACCCCGTCCTAAAATTTCCACATTTAAATTATTGCGCTTAAGATATTCATTATTTATACAGGTAATTTCTAATTCACCACGTTCAGATGGGGTGATGTTTTTTGCTATTTCAATGACACTATTATCATAAAAATATAATCCTGTTACTGCATAGTTTGATTTAGGTTTTTTAGGCTTTTCTTCAATACTAATTGCTTTACGTGTTTGTTTGTTAATTTCTACCACACCAAAGCGTTCAGGGTCTTTAACTTGATAACCAAAAACTGTCGCACCACTATTACGCTCTACTGCGTTCTTAAGTTTAGGGCTTAAGCCTGCACCATAAAATATATTATCACCTAACACTAAACAAACATTGTCATTACCAATAAAGTTTTCACCGATAATAAAGGCCTGTGCTAGCCCATCAGGGCTTGGTTGAATAGCGTAACTAAGATTAATTCCGAACTGGCTACCATCCCCCAACAGTCTTTGGAAGCTACTTTGCTCTTCTGGTGTAGTAATAATCAATATGTCTTTTATACCCGCTAACATAAGTACCGAAATAGGATAAAAAATCATTGGTTTATCATAAATTGGTAGAAGTTGTTTAGAAACTCCTTTAGTAATAGGGGATAAACGACTCCCGCTACCGCCGGCCAGTATAATTCCTTTTGTCATATCAACACCTTTTTATAATTGCCAAGTCCCACATCAATTTACATCAACTAAAGCGCACGGGGTTTTACATAGGAGTTAAATAATAACACCATATTACAACTACTTGTTTAACTTTTTGGATTAAAATTCACGCGCAAATAGATGGTTCTTAAATCTAATTCAATCAGCTCTAAGTTTAATTTAAATTTTAGAGTAAAAATTACCGTAAATGTTATTATTAAGATAACATGCTAAACAAAGGCTACATACTTAATTAATGGACGATTTTGGAATGACAATGAACACTCGTTATACTTGCCTATTATTATTGTTTTCAACCTATACAGTTTCTAATCAGTCAATTGTTTTGGAGAATTTCGAACAACAAAATATACGCGTAATTAACAGCAGCGCTAAATATCCACAGAATATTTTATGGAGCCAGCACGATCACCCACCTGAAAATCATCAACTAGGATATGAGAGCATTACTTCAGAAGAAGCTTATTCCGGCAATAAGAGTCTTAAAGTGACAGTTGAAAAAGGACATGTGTACTTTCATTTTTATCCTCATTCAGCTTCAAATGTTTGGGACTTTATGCACCAACATACCATCACTAAACCTTGGAAGTTCAATACATATAACCGATTGAAGTTTTGGGTGAAACTCCCGCCAGGAATAAAAAGAGTAGGTGGAGGGAAGCAAAATACTACTTTTGGTACATATTATAGAAAAAGTAATGGTAAATTGAATAGCGCAGAATCTGGAGGTAATCATCCTTATCATTTCTATGATTTAGAGTCGACGGGCGAATGGCATCAAATTATTGTCGATACCCACCCAAATCACATTCGAGGTGTAACCGGCTCAAGAGAGCATGGTAATAGGACTCATCCCACTAATGAACCCAATTTCAATTATTTTGACAGTATGACTCGCTTTTATTTCGATATGGATGGAACTGCGCCGAATAGGCCTGCTGATTTTTATTTTGATAATTTCGAACTCTACACGGCCAATCCAAATGAAAATATAAAGCAAATATATAGTTTAAACGGTGTTTATATTAAAGACCGAAATATTGTGAAAATTGGTTGGATGCGTGATAAAAATGAAAATAAAGTGTCTCATGAAGTCCGATATTCTTTTAGTGATATATATGAAAGTGGATGGGACTTGGCTCTGAAAGCACCATCAGGGATTGTAAAACCTAGTGGTTGGGGTGGGCATAACGGTATGTTTTACCATACAAGTAAAATACCTGTTGAAAAACATAATACTCTTTACATGGCAATTAAACCTGAGAATAGTGATAAATTTAGACAAATAGAGATTCCATTGAATAATCTAGCCTGGTTAAAAGGTGGTGGGCACATTGTAGGAGAAGATTAATCTAAAGGCTTTAAGGTATGAATATACCTTACAAAAGAATAAGGAAGTAAAGAGCATTGACGAAGAGCCATTATATCCGATGTTAATAGATATAAATTAAAAAATCTGGTCGCTATTTTTGCAACCATTCTACCGCTTTAATTAATACATCTTCTTGCTCTTCACTTTGATCAACATATACGCTACTACCATACTTAGTTTGCTCTCTATCTGCCATAATTGCAGTGGTTAACATTAATTCACTACCATCACTTAGTTTAAATATTTGATTGGCAGTAGATAAGCCACATGTATCGGTCCCAAAAACTCTAACATTAAATTGTTTCTTAAATGCAATTAATGCAGCCTCTCCTGAACTCGCAAGTCTTTTACTACTTAAAATCGCAACTTTCGGTAGTGAATTTAATAAAAGGTAAGGTTCGTCTACAGTCACTATTTTACGCTCTCCCATAAACGAAGAACCATTTTCATATCCCCAACTGACTCTATTTTCTTCAACATCAATAAAGTGCCCGAGAATGTTATCATCAAAAAATGGTCCTAACCCTGCGATCATAGCCCACATATTGCCGCCAGTGTTATCTCTTAAGTCAACGACCCAACCAATTAGCTCTTCATTATCTTGTTGAGCAATGCTTTGTTGAATGTCATTTGCGAAATCTTTGACCGCATCGTTATTACTTGAACTAAATCCATTAACCTTTACATAACCAATGTTTTCAAAAACTGGTTCAGCAATGTCAAATGATTGGTCACAATTCAAAGTACCATGGTAGGCAAGAATAGTTCCGGTAGAGGAGCGTAAAAATGAATGATTCGTCCCCTGGAGCTCTAATGCTTTAGTTATTGCAGGGTAAGTATCCTCGATACTATTAGCGTTTACTGCTAAAACATTGACTTCGGTGTCAACCTTTCCCCAATCTACTTTGTTTCTTACTACTGAGTTTTCGCGCATTATCGCCAATACTTCTGATAAATATTGTCCCGCTTCCGAAGGCTGCACTGCAGGGTTCGACACTGGGCTTTCATCTGATGGCTCTGAAACAGGTGTTTCACCTGACGAGTCTGAAACAGGTGTTTCACCTGACGAGTCTGAAACAGGGGTTTCACCTGACGAGTCTGAAACAGGGGTTTCATCTGACGGATCTGAAACAGGGGTTTCATCTGACGGATCTGAAACAGGTGTTTCATCTGACGGATCTGAAACAGGAGTTTCATCTGATGGCTCTGAAACAGGGGTTTCGTCTAGTGGATCCGAAACAGGAGTTTCATCTGGTGGATTTGAAACGGGGGGGTCATCTGGTGGATCTGAAACAGGGGTTTCAACTGATGGATTCGACACTGGAGTTTCATCTGATGGATTCGACACAGGGGTTTCAACTGATGGATTCGACACAGGGGTTTCAACTGATGGATTCGACACTGGAGTTTCATCTGATGGATTCGACACTGGGGTTTCATCTGATGGGTTGGACACAGGGGGGGCATCTGACGGATTCGACACTGGGCTTTCATCTGATGGATTCGGCACAGCAGTGTCGTCTGATGGATTCGACTCTGGAGCTTCCTCCCCCCCTCCACACGAGAATAAACATAAAGTTAACCAGAGAATACTTATTGTTATTTTCACGAATACGTCCTTGCAATTTTTAAAGGTTCTTAACCCTATATTTTTTATTAAAGCCTAAAGTAATTACCTACTGAAAAAGCCCAATACCTATGCTTGAACAGAGTTAAGTTGGCACTAAGTCAATGTGCAGCGCCACGTCATACTAAATAAAATTGATCTTACCAAAGTTTAGTAGAGATTTACTTAACCTGTGCTCGAATTTTTTTCCTTTCTACTTAAATAAAATTCCAATAAATACTTTTTATAGAATAAAATATAAGTGCCTACTATGTACAATGTTCCTATCAACATTTTCACTATTAAACTGACGAGCAAGCTTTGTTCCAGAAGAAAACTTGCCTGCATAAAATACAATAACAAAAACATACTCACAGAATTTAAAAATGGCATTAACCAACATAGAAGCATTTTAAAGGGAATTTTCAACACTACTGAGGAGCGTAAAAGTACGATAGAGAATGCAATAACAAAGCCGATAACCCATGCAAATGCTGTTTCTATAATGCCATGTTGTGCTCCCATTATAATTGCAAAGATTAAGATTAAAGAAATTATTAATGAATTTTTTAAAGCAAACCCAGCATAACCCATGCCGTTCGTATAGTTTTGTATTACCATATTTAACATTCTAAAAGGAAAAGCCCAGCAAAAAATAGCCATTACTGGGCCAGCTAAAGCCCACTGTTCTCCTATCAACAATAAGATTACTTCGTTACTGACACTCGCCATCCCCAAAAACACAGGAAAAATTAACAATGAAGAGCTAAATAACGCTTTCCTCAGATAAACATTAGCCTTACACATATCTCCTTTTAACGTTGAGAAAGCAGAAAATCCGACTTGGTTAATAATGCTCGCGGCCTTAACCATAGGGATTGACGCGATTTCTAAGCCAACATTATAAACTCCAAGCTTTTGTAACCCTAGTAAACGACCTACCAATAATGTATCCAGTTTATTGTAAGAGAACCATAAAATACTATTTAGTTGTAACTTGTATGCAAATGACAGCGTCTCCCTGCAACCAGAGAAGTTTAGCGTTATAAAAAACCTAGCATCACTAACATAAATATAAAGAGCGGTTCTGCACAATAAGTTTGATAAGGTGCCTATAATTAATGCCCAATATCCAAAACCGTAAAAAGCTAATGTTAACGCAACAATAGTGTTAATAAACGCAGCACTAGTGTCGCATATTGCACGACTTTTAAAATTCATATCAATATCGAGATAAGCAGAAGGCACTATAATTAAGCTATTTAAAGGAATAAAACATGCAACTAAAACGACTACATTTGCTAACTCCGGGGAAGCATAGAAATCAGAAATATGGCTAGAGAAATAAATAACTAGAGCTGCCAAAAAAACGTTTACAAATAAAGATATAGTAAATATTTGGCTAGATAAGATATAAGACTTAGACTGCTTCCTAACAAGAGAAGAAGAAAAACCATGTGTCGCTATGATAGTTACAATTTCAAAAGTAGCAGAAATTATTGCGACTATTCCATAATCTTCTTGAGTAAGTAGTCTAATAATGACAAAAGTCGCAACCCACGAGAATATTTGAGCAACAAATTTTGAGATTGTCATCCACTTTAGACCATGAATAACTTTGGCTTTTAATTCCATATCTTAGTTATATCTTCCAATGCCTAAGTGTTTAGATTAACTGCTCTGGGTATTTTGTTTAGTGCAGCTTTATCATCTTCGACTATTCTAGTGATACAAATCAAAACTGATAACAATGCATATAACAAATCGTAATACGCCAAACTTAGTAAGCCTCCAGATATCATAAAAACAGTTAAGGAAGTATTAATCGCTTTACCTAAGTCTTTTTCCCAGGTTAGACCTTTTTGTTTACTTAACCATCGACTCTTAAACCACCCGTTGAATAAGATAGCCATAAATAAGAAAAACCCAACAAAACCGGCGTCTCCCAACACCTGAAAATAGATACTATGAGAAGCTTTTGCTTTTGTTATTGGTGTGTTTTTTTCGGTGATAAAATTAAATTTATGAATATCCAGATAATATCTTTGCCAAACATGTAAATGTTGAACAGCGTCTTGACCACCTCCAAGGATTGGTCGATCCATAGCTGTCAATGTTGCGAGTTTCCAAGCAGTAATTCTGCCTAGAAAAGATTGGTCGACTCCCGCATTCTCTATCGTTTGAATTCTATCGGTCCATTTAGTAGATGCCACGTAAATAGCTGAAGATGCAAAAATAACAGCCGCAATTACAAAGAAAATTTTACGTTGCGATTTTAAAAATAATTGCCATCCAACAATAATTAAACCAATAAAGCCTCCCCTAGAGTATGAACCAATAACGGTTATTGCTGATAAACCGGCCAATCCTGTAAAACCAAGCTTTAAATATTTATACTTTATTGTAGGAATAATATACATATACAAGGGCAAAACCATCAATATTGCCAGGGCAAATAGATTATTGTCTGTCATCATTGAATTTCGAATACCATTGATGGAGTAACTACCTAGAGTAGCCAAAAACTTTAAGCCTTCAAAAAAGATATTGAAGCCAATACCCAACATTATTGTAATTAAAAAAGTCTCAATTCTATTTCGGGTTGTTAATAACATGACGATTAATGTACTTAAAATAATCACCTTAAAAAACTCAGACCAAACTCGCCATGCAATATAACTAGAACCGATAGTAAATTGATTTGATATACCTGTGTGAATTAGAAATAGAATCAATAGAACCCATAAAGCGCCTCCAGGTTTTCTTCTTAAAGGATCTTTACTAATAAACATACCTATTATCGTCACCGCAGCCATCATTAGGGTGAATCTTATATCTGAAGCAAAACCCCACAACATATTTTTAGGAACGATCATTACAGTCCACATCCATACACAAAGGCCAATGAAGGGATTTCGTATCGATAACACAATAAAAGGAAGGAACATCAAAAGAAAAATAAGGTCTTTCATTTATCTTTCCTATTAATTTCTTTCTCAAACTTTTCTCGATCTATGCGATCCTGAGCATCTCCTTTTTGAAGGTAATAAATCACAAACCCCATGCTAATCAGAAAAACTAAAGAACTCATGAAGAATGGCCTTTTTTAGCTTCCATTAACTTTAGGTAATCCGATATCAGATTGACTACTTTACTCGAATTGTTTTGCCAAATGAAACGTTTATCAACGATGCTTTGCTTAACCGAAATTCGCTTGTCGGCATGATTTATAAAGTTTTCAATCGCTTCATTTAAGGTCTTTTTAAATGAAGATTGGTTGCCTTTTTCAAAAAACAAAGCAGTATCATCGCTTAATATCTCTTTTATATTTGGGCAATCAGGAGCAACAATTAAACTACCGACCGCCATGTACTCAAACATTTTTAAGGGGGAAGCATAAGCCGTAACATCTGGCTGTAGAGTAATATCAAACTGTTTTACAAAGCCTAAAACCTTATCTCGGGTGACTAACCCTTTAAATTCAACTTTATCGGCAACCCCCAGATCATGGGCTTGCTTTTTTAATTCTGGGAGTATTTTTCCATCACCTATGCAAACTAGTTTTAACGGTAATTCTTTATGTTCAGCGATTGCTTCAATCGCCTTATCCATTCCGTGCCAGGGGTGAATAAAACCAGTAAATCCGATGATAATCTCAGACTTATTTTGGTCAATCGGTGTTGATAACATTTCATCAATAAAAGTCTGCTGCACACCATTATGGATAACTTCAATTTTTTCTTCTTGAACACCAACTTGACGTAAATGATCAGCTAAAACATCTGATACTGGTAAACAGATTGTGGCGTTTCGCCATGTATAGTTTTCTACCTTTTTTGCTAACCTTTTAAGCGACAAACCGCTGTATTTAGTCCTTTCTTCAACTAATGGAGCATTAACCTCTAAAATTATTGGCAAATTAAATAATTTCGAAGCCCAGATACCAGCAGGCTGATACAAGTTATATCTTTCATAAATAAACTCTGGTTTAAATTGTTTGATTCCCTTAACCAACTTAACGAACACCCAAAGACTATAAGTCAATTCAAGCAACTCATAAATCCAAGCAGGTAACGCGGCCTTTAATTTACTGACAAACCCTCCATCATGACCAAACTCTGATTGCTCATTGACTTGTGGGGCGACGAACAATAACTCATGACCTTGTTCGACAAAAGCATTGGTTAGTTCTTCAACATGGACAAACTGACCGTCTTTAGACGCGATCCTGTGATGGTAAAGAATCTTCATGGTTGCCCAACCTTTTGTTTACTTAAAAATGACTCGAATAACACCAATGACCAAATCGTCAAACCGTGATTCTTTTTTCTTTGATGGTGCTCAAGCAGGATATTGTGAATTCCCTGAACGTCAAAGTAAGAAGTGGACAGTATATTTTGAGACAATACCCTAGCTTCTAGTGTTTCTAAGGGTATCTGCCTAAACCATTCGTCTAGCGGTGAAGTAAACCCCATTTTTTTTCTATTTAAAATATAACTAGGCACTAATTTAGCAAATGTTTTAGCCATTAGTTTCTTACCGGTTCTGACGTTTAGATTGACTTTGGGGCCTAATTTAAGTCCCCATTCAACCAACTTATGATCTAAAAAAGGTACTCTCACTTCCAATGAATTAGCCATACTGGCCCTATCAACCTTAGTTAATATACTGCCTGGTAGATAAGTTTTAAAATCAATATACTGAACCTGCTTTAACGATTCTTGATCATTGACTTCTTTTGCAAGCTTCCGAAATACTTTCAATGAACTGTAATTATTCAACATTTTTTTAAATTTATATGAGTACACAGATTGCAAAGCAGTTTGAGAACTAATGGAAATAGCATTGTGATAACCATCAATTTTGTCATTACTCAAACCTTCCAGTGTGGTTTTTGCTCGAAGAAGTTTGGGAATGAAGCGTGAATCTGGATAGTATTTAGCAAGACTTCCGAGTAGATGTTTTCTCACAAAAGAAGGAATAGCACTTCTTAGTCGGTCTTCAAACAAAAACATTTGATGGTTACGATAACCAAATAATAATTCATCGGCACCGTCTCCTGACAGAGCGACTTTTACATATTTATTAGTAGCTTTACTCAAGATAAACGTGGGAATGGCAGAATTATCAGCGAAAGGTTCATCATATATATCAATTAACTTATCCACTAATGACAGATCATTGACTGAAACACTTGTTGTTACGTGATCGCAATTAAAGTGTTTGGCCACCCTTTCAGCAAAAAAGGATTCATCATAAGCTGACAGGTCAAACCCGATTGAACTTGTTTTTACGGGCTTTTCTGTGTGTTTGGTCATATTTCCGACGATGACAGACGAGTCAACACCGCCAGATAAGAAAGCACCGACTTGGACGTCTGCTCGCATCCGCAATTTAACACTTTCGCTCAATAAGGTTTCGAACTCGATTTTAAGCTTTTCAACATTTTCATGGTTACTACTCAGATGTTCTTTTAACTGCCAATATGCTTTTTCAGAAAGCCCAGATAGATTATCTAAATCGATTGTCATGTAATGTCCTGCAGACAATTTTCTAACTGATTTAAAAATCGATTTTGGCTCGATCACATAACCTAATGAGAAAAAATCTTCGATAGCTTGTTCACACAAATCTTTGTTGAGCTTTGGATGTAACTTTAGTGCCTTTAATTCTGAGGCTATTAACAAATCGCCATCATTTGTTATCCCCCAATAAAGAGGTTTGATACCAAACCTGTCACGAGCTACAAATAGCTTATTTACAGGCTCATCCCAAATAACAAATGCAAACATACCTCGTAGCTTGTTTACAAGACCTTCTCCCCAATGCGCCCAACCATGAAGTAACACTTCGGTGTCACAGTGTGTTTGAAACACAAAGCCAGCACTTTGCAATTCTTCTTTTAACTCTACAAAATTATATATTTCACCATTAAACGTAACCGAGATTTCGGCCCGCTTCATGGGTTGTTGACCATTATCTATATCAACAATTGCTAATCGTGTATGACCAAGAGCTACTTGCCCCTTAACATAATAACCTTCACCATCAGGTCCTCTATGGTGCATGGAACGTGTCATATTTTTAAACAAAGCATCGTCATCGGAATGTACGTTGCCTTTGGCTTTAACCCAGCATGTAATTCCACACATTGTTTAAGATTCCCTTCCTAATCGCTTATATAAAGAGGAAAGTCCCCAAAAGTATTTATGTTTATACATTAAATAAAATAAACCCTTTAGGTGTGAAAAATGGAATTTTGTTAGTTTAAAACCCCGAGACAACTCTTGAGCATCGTGGATGACTGTAACATTTGGGACGTAAGAGATCACATAGCCAGCTTTCCAAACTCTCAAACAATAATCGACATCTTCTGGTGAATAGAAAATCTTTTCATCCAACAAGCCAACCTTTTTAATGGTTGCCTTTTTTAACATCCAGCATGCCGATATGGCGTAATCAACATTTACGGCATCTCGCGCATCTGAAAGACTTTGCTCTTTTTCTTCCATTCTTTTCAAAAACAAAAAACGTTGTAACTTTTTCCACAGAGTCGGAAACGTGTCACATGATATTTGATAATTCCCGCTTCCGTATGTCACTCTTGGTACTGCCATACCGCAGGTTTCGTTTTCATCCAAGTATTGAATCAGGCCATCTAAAGCATGTGCATTCATATAGGCGTCTGAATCGAGTACCAATACATAATCTCCAATTGCCTTTTTTAATGCTTGGTTTCTTGAATATGTAGTACCGGTGTTATGACCAAGGTAGATGGGGACTAAACAACTTTCAGAGTTCTCTTCAAACCGTTTAAGTATGTTTAATGTCCCATCTGTAGAGCCATTATCGACTACAAAAATTTCGTATTTTCGGTCACTCGATTTAAGAGCGTCTATTAATGAAGACAAACACCTCTCAATAAATTTAGCCGAATTAAAAGAAAGAATTACAACTGAAACATCCATATTTAATACTCTACACTCGAATTATAATCGATGAGCTTTTTAATTAATTCGCTCGATTCAACATTGTCCTTAACTAACACAGATGATATCAACGCCTGACCACCGAAATCACTATAAGTAAGCTTTGAAATTAATTGATAAAATTTTACTTTTAGGTCATTGCTGAAATACTTATTACCTACTTTATAAGTCAATAAAATTTTTCTTTCTAAACCGCTTGAATTTACCACAACAATAACGCGGTACGGAATATCAACTTGATCAATAGTAACCTGTTCATATTGAGTACTTTTAATCGTCCAAAAATCAGGTTCATAAAGTCTATTCTCCCAAGAAATTAATTCCTTATTTTGATCTTCAAAATCATAACGAACGACAAGCTGTGTTGATAAACGATTACTAACCTGAAAGATCATATCAGCGGTAGGATAAATTGGTGCCCACCCTTGAGTATATTCAAGCTGAACTTTACCCTTTGTTAAATTTTCAGTTCGATTTACTTTATAAGACTCCAACTTATTATTGTAAGTCCCATAAACAATCGGTCCGACAACTATCGCACTTAAAAAGCCTACTAATAGTAAATTTTTAGGAGCTGGAATATTCACATCAGTAGAAGTTACAGATGGCCTAGAACTTAAATCCGACACTTTGTTTCCTAGAAGCACCACTAGAATAATCACAAAACAAAAGAAAACCCATCCATAAACGATATGGTCAAAGCCCACTGCCGCTTGCATATCAGATACATGTCCAATAAATACCATCAAAAATGCCCTAAGACCGTTAGCCAGAATTGGGATTAAACAAGAACAAACGATGAAAAATAGCTGCCTTTTGCGACTTTGTATTTGTAAGTGTGTAATGAGTAAACCAAGCGTAATAGTAGAAAATAAAAATCGTATACCACTGCACGCCTCAGCCACATGAAATGTCCCCTCAGGAATATACAAGTATAATCCTTCGCGATAAATTGGCACATTGACAAGTTGTAAAAAGAATACTGTTAAATCAGCGGTAACCTCTTGTAAATGAGGAATTAAAAATTCACCAAAAGGAACGCTTAAAATCAAGAAAAATAAAGGAAAGCGAATGACCTTGACAAAAGCAGGACCATAGAATACCCATAAGGAAAATAGTGGGATTGACATTAAAGAAAACTGAGATAAAGCATTGACCCCCATAATTACGCCAATCAACCACAATATAGACATAGCAATAACAGCTATTAACATCCATGGAGCTGGTTTTTTTTCAACCTTATGAAGCTCCGTTTGTTTTCTATAAATCAGCCAAATTGCGATGGGGGCAATTAAAAAGCTATGTTCAAAAGTCGTCGATTGAAACCAAGTATCAACTAACAAAACAAAGGTATTTTGAAAGACTAGAAAGAAGGCAACTAAACAAATAAATGATAACCACCACTTAGACATAATGCTTTGCGGCTTCAAGCTCAAAACACTCTACCTAAATCACAAATAAACATCAGAAAAAGACTTCCAATTGTAATCGTTCAATAATCTGATTAGTTTATCTTCCATTTTTGACAAATTAACATAGTGTCTAAACTTGGATTTAAATCCGGCTCCACTAACCTTGGGTTGTTCTGGATCAATTTCCCAAGGATGAAAATAAAAATTGTAAGGCTGGCTTTCTTCTTTTAAGTATTTATTAATTCTTTGTTTAGACAACCAGTAAGGATATAACCTAAAAAACCCTCCCCCACCAATTCCAGTATTGCCTGTATTTTTAGAAATGGTTGAAATAGGTATTTCAATGATGCCTTCTTTACGCTGATGACAAAACCTTGGCCAATCCGGTACGCCATACAAATCATGCTTCACGGGATAAGTGCTTGAACTGTACTTAAATCCTAAACCGCTTAATTCATCAAAAGCCCATTCATTATCATATCCAATTGAAAAACTAGGAGCTCTATAACCAACCACTTCCTTACCTATGATATCTTCAAGTAAGTTTTTAGAGCGAGACACGTCCTCTCTAAACTCCATAGGGGTTTGTGATGTTGCTCTACGATGAGAAAAACCATGACTGGCGACTTCGTGTCCTCTATCAGCTATTTCTTTGATTAATTCTGGATATTTATCTGCAACCCAACCAAGAACGAAGAACGTAGCAGTCGCACTATTTTGTTCAAATAAATCAAGCAAATGTTTTGTGTTGCGATCAACTCTGGGGGCAAATGTATGCCAATCTTTTGGGTCAATAACAGACTCGAAAGCAGATACGTGAAAAAAGTCTTCCACGTCTACCGTCATTGCGTTGATAATATCTTTTTTCAACTTATCTTCCTTTACCGAACAATACAACTTCCACTGTTCTTATAAGAATTAGAATATCGAGCATTAAACTCTGATGTTTAACGTAATAAAGATCAAACTTCAATTTTTCCATTGAATCTTCAACACTTGCACCATATGGATAATTTAACTGTGCCCACCCGGCTAAACCAGGCTTAACATTATGCCTTTGATTATAATATGGGATTTCTCGAATGAGTTGTTCCACAAACTGCGGCCTTTCTGGGCGAGGGCCAATAAACGACATCTCGCCACGGAATACATTCAATAACTGAGGGAGTTCATCAATTCTATATTTACGTATAAAATGACCGACTTTAGTGACTCGCGAATCATTTGTTGTTGCCCACTTCGCACCATCTTTTTCTGCATCCAGTTTCATACTTCTAAACTTAATGATTTTGAATAATTTACCATTCAACCCCACTCTTTCTTGTTTATAAAAGACCGATGCTCCTTTCACTTTTAAATCTTCAAAAAATATTATCGCAGCTGTAATCAGCATAAACGGCCACGCAAAAAACAAGACCAAGGCAGCCAATAGGCAATTAATTGAATAATCTAGTGCATCTCTCAAATGATTTTGAGAGTTAAATCCGTTTGAATAAATTACCCAGCTTGGGTACATTAAGTTGACAACTATTTGACCCGTTTCCCTTTCCATGAAGTCCAATAAGTCTGTCACCTCAATTCCTCTGAGTCTACAGTCAAACAAGACTTCAACAGGTAAAGTACCGCGCCTTTGGTCACAAGCGATTACGATTTCATCAATGTCGTTGTCTGTGACAAAATTTCTAAAATTTTCATCTATCTTTAAATGAATTAATCTCTCGTTTTGTATGCCTTCTTCTCGGTTATCACCGGGGATGGGAATAAAACCTAACAGCTCAAATCCAACACGGTCTACTTCACGACGCATTCTTTTTTCTATAATAGACGCTCGTTCACCGGCACCAATCACAATGATTTTAGACTGTCCCAGCCCCAATATGCCTAAACGATTAATAAAATATCTAAATATAGAAAGTGCAAAAATTGATAATGCAGCAAATATAGGAAGATAATATTGGTTTTTTTCTACACCAGAGAAGAAACCACTGCTAATTACTTCAACAACGAAATAACTGATAGCAACGCTAACGAATATCCTTCTTATTATACCCCGGTATGTTTCTCTTAGTTTTGCTTCATATAAACCAA
>NZ_JBPOFP010000103.1:0-17022 GCF_051252315.1 Paraglaciecola sp.
GTGTAATATACTTCTCATTAATATTACGTATACTGACAGATATCAGATTTAGCGAAGGAAGTTAATATGTCTGATTTTGTCGATAGTGACAGCTCGGGTAAAGCGGACAAGGATCATTTTTATCACTCCAGTTTAGAAGGGGTGCTTAATACCGTGGTTGACGGAATTGTTACAATCAATTCCCAAGGTTTGATTCTGAGCTTCAACCCTTCAGCAGTCAGAATATTTGGTTACCTTCCTGAAGAAGTGATTGGACAAAACGTTAAAATGTTAATGCCAGAGCCCTATCATGCTGAACATGACGGGTACTTACACAATTATTTTTCAACCGGTGAAAAACAAATAATTGGCAAAGGAAGAGAAGTAAAAGCAAAACGAAAAGACGGCAGTGTATTCCCCATGGAACTTGGGGTGAGTGAAATGAAAATTGACAATGAAGTCATGTTTGTCGGCACCATAAGAGACATTTCAGACCGCAAATCAGCGGAACAAGCATTAAAAGAAAACCAAGCTCAACTGCAGGCAATTGTAGACAATACAGTAGACGGCCTGATCACCATATCTGATACCGGTATTGTTGAACATTACAACAAAGCCTGCGAAAGAATTTTTGAATACTCACCGCAAGAAGTCATTGGCAAAAATGTAAAAATGTTAATGCCTGACCCTTACCACAAAGAACACGATGGTTATTTAAAAAACTATACCCAAACAGGCACCAGAAAAATTATTGGACTTGGCAGAGAAGTAGAAGGAAAGCGCAAAAGTGGTAGTACGTTTCCATTAGATTTATCAGTAAGTGAGATAAATGTGCATGGTAGAAGAATATATAGTGGCATAGTCAGAGATATTTCAGCTCGAAAAAAAGCTGAAGACGAAATCAAACAAGCAAATGCTGAGTTAGAGGAATTTTCATATCGCACTTCGCACGATTTACGTTCTCCTCTCATTTCGTCCATAAAGTTGCTCGATCTAATATCAGAAGCGGTTCAATCGAATGAAACTGATAAAGCGCTAATGGCTATTGGCATGGTACAAACTTCTCTTACTCGCTTAGAAGAACTGGTTAAAGACATTTTAACGCTCACTAAAGCTACAAAATTAGACGAAGAGATAAACGCGCTTAACGTCAGTGAAGTCATTAATCAATCTCTAAGCAATCTCAGTTACATGGAAAACTTTGATCGACTGGACATTAGATTAAACCTTAATTTTACAAATGAGCTATATGCACCAAAAAGTCGTTTGATTCTGATCATAGAGAATTTGTTATCCAATGCCATCAAGTATCAAGATATTGGCAAGAATGATTCTTACATCGAGATATCCACAGAAAATGTTCACCATAAATTTATATTAAAGGTTCGAGATAACGGCTTAGGCGTGCCTAAAAACCAACAAGCTAAATTATTTCAAATGTTTAAGCGTTTTCATCCCAAAACAGCTTTTGGTTCGGGACTTGGACTATATATGTTGCAAAAAAGTGTCAAAATCTTAGATGGAAATGTCACTTTTTTTGATTGTGATGATGGCAGCTTATTTGAAATTACTATACCAATTCAATTGTCACCTGAGAACAAAATGACGGAGAGGGAAGTGCAATGAAGCAATCAATTCTGATAGTTGAAGATAGCGAAATAGATCAGTATTTAGCTAAATACATGATCGAAAAATTTAATTCCGAGCTAAGTGTACTTCAAGCTTATGATGGAGAAGAAGCCATCAATTTGCTGAAATCATTATCACAACAACCCAAACTGATACTTTTAGACATCAATATGCCAAGAATGAACGGCTTAGAGTTTTTAGATGAGTATGAGGCAAGTTCGATTGTAAAAACGAACGTGGTTATGTTGACGTCTTCATTTCAAAATAGCGATAGAAATAAATGTATGGCGCATAGCTCTGTAAAAAAATACCTGAACAAACCACTGGATGTGGCTGAAATAGAATCAGCTCTTAGTTTATAGATAATACCAATCCGCATTGATATAAAATGGGCTAACCTAGATTGTTAGCCCATTAAAATGATTAAGCGAGTTTACGGGCCTTAAATTTACGGCCTTTTAATTTACCTTCGTTAAATTGTTTAAGGGCGCGTTTTACACTTCGAGTTTTCACTGCCACGTAGGTATGAGTGGCCGTCACATTAATTTTACCCACGTCTTCAAATGCTATGTCGGCATCTTTTGTCAATGCTCCTATAACATCGCCAGGACGGATTTTGCTCTTTTTGCCTCCATCAATACAGATGGTGGCATATTCTGGCTGGATCAAACGATTAGCATGAAAACGAATAGATTGGATGCTGGTCCATTTAATTTTAGCTTTTTGATAGTCTTCTATGGCGTTGGCTCTGGCAATTTCTTTAGGTGCACAAAGTGTTAATGCTAGCCCTTTAGCCTCTGCCCTACCCGTGCGACCAATTCGATGAATATGCACTTCAGGATCTGGGGTAATTTGATAACTGATCACTGCGTTAACTTCTTTAATATCTAACCCCCGAGACGCCACGTCTGTGGCAATTAATACAGACACACTTCTATTAGCAAAACGTGTTAACACTTGGGTTCTTTCTCTTTGTTCTAAGTCACCGTGCAGGGCTAAAGCTGATACACCTAAGCTGGCTAACTCGTCAGCTACTTCTTGGCAGGCAATTTTAGTATTGCAGAATACAATGGCCGACTCTGCCTGATAATGACTGAGTAATGCTGCCACAGCTTTAATTCTATGGGGCTCTTCTACTTCAAAGAATATTTGCTCAATGCTGCTAGTCTCGTGGGTCGCTTCAACACTCACTTCAATAGGACTGCGCTGCACATCACGACTAATTTGTGCAATTGTGTCGGGGTAAGTGGCTGAAAATAATAAGGTTTGACGATCTAATGGCACCGCATCAATCACCTTAGCCATCTCTACTTCAAAGCCCATATCTAACATTCGATCTGCTTCGTCCAACACTAAGGTATTCACTTCAGACAAATCTAATCTTTGTCTGAACAAGTGATCCATAATTCGTCCTGGTGTGCCTACAATAATATGTGCACCATGTTCTAGCGAGCCTATTTGAGGCCCCATAGGTGTACCGCCACATAAGGTAAGCACTTTAATATTATGAATTCCACGGCCCAATTTACGAATTTCTAAAGCAACCTGCTCTGCCAATTCACGTGTAGGACACATCACTAACGCCTGCACTCTAAATCGTTTCACTCTTAAATTGTGTAATAATCCCAATCCAAAAGCAGCGGTTTTACCACTGCCTGTTTTGGCTTTGGCCACCACATCTTTACCTTCAATAATGGCAGGTAAACTCATAGCTTGGATTTCTGTCATTTCCTTGAACCCCATGGAGTCAAGGTTATCTAACAAGGCGTTTTTTAGGCCTAATGAAGCAAATTCTTTATTCAAAATAATCTCTGATTAATTTATGCCAAACTACTTAGTGGCAGCTTGGTCTTTTAAGGTGGATTCGTCTAACACTTGCAATAACGCTGCACGTGCTCTCAATTTGGTTTCATGATGGGCTGACATATTCAGTGTAGTTATGTTTTTTGCCACACTTGTCACGGTAGACTTAAATTCAGATTCACTCACCACCTGATCTAAGAACCCCGCGCTCACTGCATCATCTGGGCTAAAAATTTGGGCCAATAATACACTGCGATTAAAATACTCAGGAGTGATATGAGCTTTGGCTAATTCAGTGGCGGTATAAGGTAAAGTCATACCAATTGCCACTTCATTTAAGCCAATTTTAAAATCTCCTGCCACACCAATTCGGTAATCAGCAACAAGACATAAAAATGCCCCTAGTGCCACAGCGTGGCCACTACAAGCCACCATAATAGGTGTAGGAAATACCAATAGCCGACGTAATAAACTAAACCCTTTAGCCACCAACTCATTGGCAGCTTGTGGGCTTTCACGCATGACTTGTAAATCAAAACCTGCTGATAAAATTCCTGGCTGTCCGGTAATCACCACTACAGCTTGGTCTTGTTCAGCTTGGTCTAAGGCTGTATGCACGGCATCAATAAGTCCATGAGAAAAGGCGTTCACTTTACCGTTACGTAAACCGATAGTGGCGACTTTATCTGTTAAGTCATAAGTCACTAATTCAGACATACTATTTCCTCAAGGTTTTGACTACCCACAGCTTAGACCTAAAAACTAAATCGTATTAAACTATTTTCCAGTTAACCGTTTGTCCGGCAAAAAATGGCACTATGGCTTCACCACTTGCAAGGCTTACCGAATCAGGCACCTGCCAACTGTCTTTGACTAGGGTCACTGTACCTGTGTTACGTGGCAAACCATAAAAATCTGCACCGTGTAAACTAGCAAAACCTTCGAGTTTATCTAAGGCATTTAGGTCATCAAATACCTGAGTGTAAAGTTCTAATGCACTCCAAGCACTGTAACAACCAGCACATCCGCATGCAGATTCTTTAGCATGTTTTGCGTGAGGTGCAGAATCAGTGCCTAAGAAAAATTTAGGAGACCCAGTCGCTACGGCTTTTCGTAATGCTTGCTGATGAGTACCTCGCTTTAAAACCGGTAAACAATAGTTATGAGGTTTAACACCACCAACTAACAAATCATTACGATTAAGCAATAAATGCTGAGGTGTAATTGTTGCCGCCACCTTGTCAGAACTGCCAGCCACAAACTCGGCCGCGTCTTGAGTGGTAATATGTTCAAACACCACTTTTAAGTTTGGAAAGGCGGCCACAATTTTAGTCATGTATTGATCAATGAATAACTTTTCACGATCAAAAATATCGATATGTGTTTGGGTCACTTCACCGTGAATTAACAGCAATAATCCTTGTTTTTCCATTTCCGCAAAAACCGGGTACATAGCTTCAATACCGCTTACCGCTTGCGCTGAGTTAGTGGTGGCTCCGGCTGGGTATAACTTAGCCGCTACCACACCTGCCTGTTTTGCATCGACAATATCTTGCACTGACGTTTGATTAGTCAAAAACAAGGTCATCAAGGGTTCAAATCCGCTTTCTTTAGGCGCTGCAGCTAAAATTCGTTGTTTATATTCGGTTGCCATTTGGGCTGTTGTTACAGGAGGTACCAAATTAGGCATCACAATCGCACGAGCAAAACATCTAGCCGTTGCAGGTACTGTTTCACCTAACATTTCTCCGTCTCTAAAATGTAAGTGCCAATCGTCTGGTGTCGTGATAGTAATTTGTTGCATGTTTGACCTATAAAATGTGTAGAGAGCTGCTGAAAATCAATACGTTATTATGCCTTATTTTGCGCAACAAAAGGTCGATACGAAAGAATATTTTTTGTCATAACTAACATTGAAAGGTGAGACCTTAAGTAGCGTAGTTATCTGTTACTTAAAACACAAATTAGCCCACCTTGCTAAACCAGCAGTTACCGAACCTTCATAATCACCATTTGCAATGGGGACATTGCCCACCACTGATTTTATCGCTGCGCGTACAATGGGTGAACGAGCCGAACCTCCAGTGATAAAAATTTCATCAGGTTGCGCTGCTGCTTGGGCCAATGTTTCTTGCACTAGTTTTTGTATTTTTAGCACAGGTCTGTAAATAGACTTTTCCAACTGCTGCGCTGAGACTGGAATGTCTATACTTTCTAAAGGTAGCTGAATAAGTGCTTTGTAGTTATCTGTATCCGACAAGGCGACTTTGCTTCTTTCCGCCTCAGCCACAATACTGTGACCTAAAGTATGGTCGTAAATCTGCAACAATCGCATTAATTTTTCAGGCTCTTTAGCACTAGATAACATAGACTTTAACTCTCGATAATTTGCCCGAGAATAAAAGGTTTTTTGCGCTATCACATCGTTGATAGCGATACATTCCCAAAACGGCATGTTGGGCATGGGCAACCCCGACTTGGTATTGGTGTCTTTGCCAAATTCAAACATAAAACTTTTGCTAGCAAGATGAATATCTAAGTCATTGCCACCTACAAAACTGCCAGCATGCCCTAACAAAGAATCAGTTCGTTCTTGTTTACCTACCCAATTTGGCCCCATACGAATGAGTGAGCAATCAGACGTACCACCTCCAATATCCACTACCAACACATTTCTATCTGAAGATAAACTGGCTTCATATTCTAGCCCAGCCGCAACCGGTTCGAATTGAAATTCAATATGTTTAAAACCCGCTCTTGTAGCCGCTCTACGTAAGATATTTTCGGCTTGAATATTTGACTGTTCTCCTCCCTTATTGTGAAAATTAATAGGCCGACCAATTACAGTTTCATCAATTGACTGACTTAACGAGGATTCAAGGTTGTGTTTAATATTGGCCATCATGGCACACACAATATCCTCAAAGATGGTGTAACGAATTTCATCTAATCCTAATAAACCTAAAAACGACTTAGGTGATTTCACATAATAATAATCTGTTGGATCCTGCAAATATAAAGCGGTTGCTTGTTTACCGAACCTGATGTCATCAGGAACAACATCTATGCCTTCTCTTTTATTAGTGTTAATTGAGCTTTGCAATAACTGTTCGCCCACGTCACTCATTGGCAATATATTTAAATGGCGATAAAGGGATTCAGAAACGGATTCTCTATTTGGCGCACACATGGTAGAAGAAATATAAAACTCGCCCTCATTGATGGCAACGGGGTGAACCTCATTATTAACTATATGCGCGACTGAACATGTGGCGGTACCGAAATCAAAACCGACGGCCATTTTTACCTCTTTAATAACAGTTACATAAAGGACTATTAACTTTTCAAATTTGTATCAACTCAAAGACAATTTCTCAGAGCTCACAACATTTTGAAGTTATATATATTTAAATTACCTAGGGGCCAAATTTGAAATGATTTTATTGGGATAAAAAATCATTTATATAGGACAAGAAAAGGCTGAATTTCTATTTTAAATCAAGCAAGATATGCTCACAAATTATTTATGGAAGTTTTTATGCCCGCAGCCATCAGCCTGCTAAATTTAGTCCCAGCAAACAAAAAGAACTGGTTCACTCGGCCAATATTAAAATTACTCGATCGTATCTTAGCCATTAATAAAATGGATGCCCTATATTCTGAAAACAAGTTACATGGTTTAGACAAAACCACCTTTGCCAAACGATTATTAGAAGGCTTAAACCTACAAATAAATGGCGTAGAAACGTTACAAGCTAATATCCCTAAAACCGGACCTGTGGTGATTGCTAGCAATCACCCTTTTGGCGGAATTGAAGGTGTGTTGTTAGCCTGGGCAATTGAACAAGTTCGCCCCGACATTAAAGTGATGGCTAACAAAGGTTTAAAAATATTTCCTGAACTACAAGACTATTTTATTTTTACCAATCCCTTGGCCGCAAACGATCCTAAAAATGCACCTTCCATTCGTCAGTGTTTAAAACATGTTAAACAAGAAGGTGCCTTACTTATTTTCCCAGCGGGAAGTGTGAGCCATTTCCAAAAAGACACCCAACGAATTGCAGATGAATCATGGAACCGTATCGTTGCGAGCCTTGTGAATAAAACCCAAGCTCAGTATGTGCCGGTATTTATTAGCGGAACAAATAGCCCATTATTTCATCGCCTAGGTCGCATTTATTTTCGACTACGTATGTTGATGTTACCGCGTGAATTAGCCAACAAACGCAACACCCAAATCACAGTCACGGCTGGTCAACCCATAGCCGCAAAACATTACGAACAAGGCTTAGATGCAACAATTCAAACCGAATTATTTCGCGCCCAAAGTTATTTATTAGATCCCGCATGGCAACAAGAATGGCCCGACGACCCTGTTACCCATTTAAAACCGCTTGCAGCCGAAATAAGTGGCGAGGTGATTTTACAAGAAGTCAGTCAACTACCCGCTAATCAGCATTTACTCGATCACAAAGGCCTATCTGTTTACTTTGGCTATCAACACCAATTACCCCAAACGGTGCACGAAATAGCGCGATTAAGAGAGCTGGTTTTTAGACAACATAACGAAGGCAGCGGCGAACCAATAGACACAGATAAATTTGATGCCAGCTATACCCATTTATTTGTAATCAAACCAGATTCCGGACAAATAATTGGTGCCTACAGAATGGGGCAAACTGACAAGTTATTAGCAGATGGCAATCTAGAAAATTTATACCTGCACAAAATGTTCGATTTTGGCCCTAAATTTGTCAATAGGAACAAACCTTGTTTAGAAATGGGACGATCATTTTTAATTCCTGAGTATCAAAGAAGTTTTCAAGGGTTATATTTATTATGGCGCGGTATAGGCGCGTTTGTTTGCCAATATCCTCAATATCGAACCTTATACGGCACAGTGTCCATTAGTAAATTGTACGACATGCGTAGTGTCGCGATAATTGAAAAAGCCATGATTACTCAAACCAATAAAGTTGCCCGTAGGCACCCATACCTCTATGAATTCCATCCTGAATTCGCTGACTTTGCGTATAGTCACGAATTGAAATCTCACGTCACACCACTTCTTAAAGGTTTAGAAGCTGATGGCAAAGATGTACCCATTTTACTTAAACACTATAAAAAGTTAGGTGCCGTATTTCATAGTTTAGGTGTGGATAAAAGCTTTAACGATACACCTGGATTGTTACTAAGTGTAGATTTACCTTCCGCACCAGAGAAGTTGCTAAAACTCTATTTAGCGGATGGTTGGCAAGAATATAAAACGGCTGAATAACGACAGGATTAGCTTAGTAAAAGCCGCAACTAGCGGCTTTTATGTTTTAGATTAAACTTTTTTCACAAACTGAGATTTAAATTATCTGAGGTCAGTGCATGAAGTATCCCCAGTTAATTGATGACATTGATCGTTCATAATGCTAAATCTCTTTACACTCTTTAAAAAAGGAACAAGCAATCACCATGCTACTGCGCTCAATTACCAAACATATCCGCAGCCAGAATTGGTTTGCCGTAGCCTTAGACCTGCTGATCGTTGTGGTAGGCGTTTTCTTTGGCATTCAGGTCGCCAATTGGAATGAGGCGCATAAATCCCATGACGTTGAACAGCTAGTGTTACAGCAATTAGCCCAAGAGTTTGATCACATCGAAACTCATTTAACCCGGCAAATCTCAGTACGAGACGAATGGGTAAAAAGACTACGCAACTTAATTTCTGCCATTGAAGGCGACGGAAATTTTGCCTCCGATGATATTAAACTAGGATTATCGGCAGCCATAAATCCTGGCAGGCAAGCGCCCCAGTCAGCGGCCTATCTGCAAATGGTTTCCGGTGGTAGCTTGGCGTCTCTGTCGAGCGCAAAATTACGGATCGCATTGATTGAATATGATGCACGCTTGCAACGGGATGCCTTTGTACACAATAGACTCGTTGAACTTATATTCGCTGAAATGAGCCGTAACGAAGGGATAGACCGAAATCTGCTCATCAATTCCCGGGCAGGTGCCCAAATTGACACTAACGAGCTAAATGACCGCACAAAGTCGATTGCATACATTCGATCTTTTGATTTGGAAGCGCTGCGAGCATATGAAGCACATTATGAAACCATATTTCTGTTACATTTACTGCAGTTAACAGCAGAAGAAAACCAATTAACCCTAACCCGTGATGTATCTGAGTTGATCAAAATATCTGCCAAAGTTCAAATGTGATAAACAACAGAATTACAATTTAAAAGACATGTTTAACATTATTGCGATGGGTGTCATTTTAGCTTCTTTAAATTGATATCTTGCACTGTGAGTAGTTATCTATACTAAAACGTCGTGATAGGAGTTATGAACGTACAGTTATTTAATGGAATTGATAAAAATTATGATTCAGATTATTGCGTTACTATATGCTTCGAATAATGGCATTAATGGTTTAAGAGAATTTGAGTCTAAAGCCATTCCAATCTTACGTGAACATCAAGGTGAATTGCTCAGTGCTTCATTTAACGAAAACAAAGCAGAAAATGAACCTGATGAAATTCATGTCATCCATTTTCCAAATATTGAGTCTTTTAAAGCTTACAAAAATGATCCGAGAGTCATTGAATTATCATCATTGAAAGAGCAAATGATTAGCAAAATGGAGGTTTATGTTACAAATAGATTCCATCAATATTTGTAACATATAAAAGCATCAGTGGCTCTGCCGCTAGATTTGAGCGCAAAGCCTAAAGCTTTTTCTATACCTTTTTCACAAACTGGGACTTAAGTTTCATGGCGCCAATGCCGTCAATTTTACAATCGATGTCATGATCGCCGTCCACTAAACGAATGTTTTTCACCTTGGTGCCTACTTTTACTACAGACGATGAACCTTTGATTTTTAAATCTTTGATGACAGTGACTGTGTCGCCATCTTGTAAGGTATTGCCATTAGAGTCTTTTATGACTTTAGCATCTTCATCCACTTCTCCCGCTTGTGGCCATTCGTGTGCACATTCTGGACATACAAACATATCACGGTCTTCATAGGTATAGGCTGAATCACATTGGGGACAATTAGGTAAATCACTCATGGTAGAAACATCCTTAAACACGGCCAGATTGCGACCTTAAACTCAAATAGGCAGCGGATTATCCTTACTTTTAATATGGAATACCAGAAAAGAAATGCCAGATTTAGCGAGTTTGGTGTTAGAAAAGTTAGGCTTGTTCTCGCAAATAAGTGGCAGTACTTGGTGCGATACCAAAATTAGCATCGGTGTGTTGACCTTGTAATGAACGAATAACCGACATCAGAGAAAAGTGATGCACGGCATGGCTAGACACAAACACTAACTCGCGACCTAAAGTAGAAGAGGTATGAATATTTTTAGTTTCATTCACAGATGTTTCACAAATAACCTTAATGGGTAGTGATGCACAATTCGTTGTGAGTTGATTGAGCCAGTTTTCGACTTTTTCCCAACCGGCAAGGGCGGCTTTAGGGCAAGACTCCACTTCTGAATGACGATGACGTTTGTTGTAGTTAACCACTCCATTAGTCAAACCTTCTATCAAGGCTAAATAGTGGTCCAAAATGTGCCGCATATGTGCACCTGCACTACTGGCAAAATGTGGGGTTAACACCTGTTGATAGTTTTCGGGGCTAATTGCAAACAAAAAACTTTTTGCTTGTTCAACCGTTTCCAACAAGCTATTTATCTCAACATCAGCTTTAAGCATTTTTTTCCTATTTTTATGACAACTACAAGGATTCACTTGTGTAGACCTAAGTAGGACCAGAATTATTTCATAGAGTTCGTTTAAAAAATCCTAATACATCAGGCAGTTACTAACAAGCGCTAATTAAGAGTAACTAACCTAAGTGACAAAACTGTGAACTTAGAAAAACTTATTTGTCCTCACACCGACTTTTATATTCTGGTGAAACGTGCAAATTATTCTCTTTAAAATTTGCTAAACGCGAGGTTTGACAGACTCCATTTTCGCCTAATAAGAATCGCTGACCCCAAGACGATAGTTCATCTGGGTTGCCTTTAACCGCCAAATCTAAATGCCGGTTTTCTGTATTATTACCGGTCCAAGACCAAGCTAATAAACCTACTTTATATTCTGCACCTAACTTAAGAATGGCATCTTCGTCGACTGGTTGTCCTTGATGTTCATCACCAAACTCACCGACGATTAAGGGTAACTTTGCCATTTTAAAGTCATTAAAATATTGTTGAACTTTTAAGGCATTAGGATACACCTGATACATATGCACACTGTACAGCACGTTATGCAGTGGGTCTGCATTGGATATATCTGCAGCATGTTTAACCATGATTCGTTCATGATCTTGGCCATAACTGAGTGCATCAACCACCATCAAATGCCCTAAACCAGCATCTCTAAGAAGATTAATTCCATCTATGTGAGGTTGCTTCCAGTTTTTTAACTGCCCTTCTCCGTGTACAGGCTCATTGCCGATATTAATCATCACATAACCTTCAGTTCCTTTTAAAACATCAACTAACGACAGCCAAAAAGGCATGACCTGCCCGATGGAAATAGCGTGGTCATTACTGCCGAAACCTGTGGTTTCATGTACTTCTAACATAGTGACTATGCCTAATGACTTTGCTTGTTGAATAATACCTTGCACTTCTTCTGGGGTATTTTTGCGCCAAATATGGCCATTACTTAACACCACTCGAATAGTATTTACCCCAAAACTAGCCGCCGAATGAATCGCTTTTTTTGTGGTTTGAGGCGACCAAGCGTGTGTTACGTTAAAACCACTAATAACAAACGGTTTACCCTGACTATCTAATACCGCCCCTCGTTGAACCGTTATACCTGCATAAACCGAAGGCACCAAAGAAATAAGCAACAAACCTAGCCAATTCTTTAAATAGACTAATTTAAGTTTCAAAAGCATCTGGCATCCCTCAAAGGCAAAGTAACTCAAGAATAGCAAAATTTGATTATTTAAAAATAAGCAAATCGACTTCTCTTTTTTAATACTAATTGACTTCCCCCGCATTAAGTTTTAAAGTTTCAGTAATTACTGAAACTTTAAAACTTAATGCGTACTGTGAGATTAACAAAATGATAATGACACCTATGATAGAAACTTTCGTCATGCATTTTGGCGAAATGGGTAGCCGTTGGGGATTTAATAGAACCGTTGGACAAATGTATGCCTTACTTGTGGTTAGCAAGGAACCTATCAGTGCTAACCAAATCGCTGAAGCCTTAAGTATATCTCGAGGCAACGTCAGTATGGGACTAAAAGAATTACAGTCATGGCGTTTAGTGCAAACACACCACAAACCAGGTGACAGAAAAGACTATTTTCACACCAATGGCAGCATATGGGACATGGCTAACCGTGTATTTGAAGAAAGACGTAAAAGAGAAATGGATCCCACTTTGTCTTTGCTTAGAGATATTTTACTCGACACTCCTGCTAACGATGACGAACTTCATGCCCAAGAAAAATTACAAGAAGTACATGATTTATTAGAAGGCATTACAAAATGGTCTAGTGAATTACAAAGGCTTAGCCCAGAGAAATTAGATACATTAATGAAACTCGGCTCAGGTGTCGGAAAAGTACTTGATATGAAAGATAAATTACTTAAACGCAGTAATGAATAGCTGGCCTCGGCTCAACTGCAATAGCTCAGCAAACTAAATAACCACTCAAATCATTACTAAATAGAGGTGTCCTATGGATGACGTCTTACTATTGTCTCGCTTACAATTTGCAGCCAATATCAGTTTTCACATTTTATTTCCGAGCATCACCATCGCCCTTGGTTGGTTCTTATTCTATTTTAAGTTGCGCTTTAATCTTAGTGGCCATCCTGTTTGGATGAGGATCTATCGTTTTTGGGTGAAAATTTTTGCATTAACATTTGCCTTAGGAGTAGTAAGTGGCATCACTATGTCCTTCCAGTTTGGTACAAATTGGCCAGGGTATATGGAGAGGGTGGGCAACATTGCAGGGCCTTTATTGGGTTATGAAGTATTAACCGCGTTTTTCTTAGAAGCCACTTTTTTAGGTGTCATGTTATTTGGTATTCACCGCGTACCTAGCTGGTTGCACACTCTATCCACTCTACTCGTAGCCGTGGGCACCACACTATCGGCTTTTTGGATTATCGCTCTGAACTCCTGGATGCAAACTCCTACTGGGTTTGAAATGCGTGATGGCGTAGCACATGCACTTGATTGGTGGGCGATTATATTCAACCCTTCTTTTCCATATCGTTTAGTACATGTTCTGCTTGCTTCCGGTTTAACTGCGGCGTTTTTAATAGCCGGGATATCCGCTTATCGAATTATTAATGGTGACAATAAAAAAGCGCCTCGTATTGCTTTGAAAACGGCGGTATTTGTGGCCGCTATTTTGATGCCATTACAAATTTTTGTAGGTGATTTACATGGGTTAAACACCTTTGAACATCAACCCCAAAAAGTGGCTGCCATGGAAGGAGTATGGGAAACAGAGAAGTCAGTACCCTTACTTTTATTTGCGATCCCTGATGAAAAAAATCGTACTAATCACTTTGAAATAGCCATCCCTAAAGTCACAAGTATTATTTTGACCCATGATCCAGAAGGAGAAGTACGCGGGCTAAATGAATTTATTGGAGAACATCCTCCCGTGGCGCCTGTCTTTTATGGATTTAGGATCATGGTAGGTATTGGCATGCTGATGTTAATCGTTGCTTGGTATTGCAGCGTTAAATTATTACGCCATAAACACTTAACTAAGCCAGCTCTGTATACACTGGTGGGCATGAGCTTTTCTGGTTGGATTGCAACCTTGGCGGGCTGGTATGTCACCGAAATTGGTCGCCAGCCTTACCTTGTTTCCGGCGTGTTAAAAACGGCAGACGCAGTAACCGATATTGCTTCAGGTAACGTTTTATTTAGCTTTATTTTGTACATGTCTGTGTATGCAATTTTATTGATTGCCTATTTGCACACCCTATTTTTAATGGCTAGAAGAGCCGTTGAAATTGAAGAAATACAGCCAGTTGATATGCTCAATCACATGAGTACAGAGCAAACTAAACCCACACAGCAACAGGAGGGGTCTTAACATGTTCGCAGATGCAAACTTACCCATAATTTTTGCCGCACTCATGGCCTTATCTATCATTGTTTACGCTATTTTAGATGGTTACGACTTAGGCGTAGGTTTATTATTACCTTTGGATAACGACAAACAAGCCGATCAGATGATTGCCTCAATTGGGCCCTTTTGGGACGCAAATGAAACCTGGTTGGTTTTAGCCGTTGGCTTAATGCTGATAGCTTTTCCGAGTGGTCATAGCGTGATCTTAAAAGCACTGTATATTCCTAGTGCCATCATGTTGGTAGGATTGATTTTACGAGGTGTGGCATTTGATTTTCGCGCCAAAGTGGCGCAAGTCAATAAACACCGTTGGAATCAAATTTTTAAACTTGGCTCATTTATAGCCAGTAGTAGCCAAGGTTACATGTTGGGTCATTTTGTCATGGGCTTTGAATTTTCAGTGCTTGCCTATGTGTTCGCATGCCTTAGTGCTTTAGGTGTGACATGTGCTTACGCCTTAATTGGAAGTACGTGGTTAATTTTAAAAACCTCGGATGAATTACAATTAAAAGCCATTGAATGGGCAAAAATAACCGGGAAAATTAGCTTTATAGGCATTCTGGCAGTGTGTGTTGTCAATCCACTTATCAACCCATTTGTGTTCGATAAATGGACAAGTGCTCCTTTTGTATATTTTGCGGCTTTTATCCCGATTGCCAGTTTCGCCCTGTTAGGTGTAGGTCATTTAGTTCTCAAGCAGTTACCTTTAAAAAATGATTCAGGCTGCTGGTTACCCTTTTTGATTACGGTTGTGGTTTATATATTTTGTTTTTGTGGTTTAGCCTTTAGTTTTTATCCCTATGTGGTTCCTGGCAAACTCACCATTTGGCAAGCCTCTAGTGCACCAGAATCATTACGTTTTATTTTATACGGTGCACTTATTGTTATTCCTTGCATACTCGCCTATACGATTTTTTCATATCGAGTATTTTGGGGAAAAGTGCAAGATTTACGGTATTACTAAAACCAAGTGGAATATTAAATCATTGAGTATAAACAGGAGGGCAACATGTTGGTATTAGTCGCAATTATTATGATAATTACCGGCATTGCCCACTCCTATTTAGGTGAAAGATACATTTTAATTCGTTTATTTCGTAGAAACGATCTTCCAGCCATTTTTGGCAATGACCAATTTACTAAAAGTACCCTTAGGTTCGCTTGGCATATCACGTCAATAACCTGGTTTGGTATTGCTGTCATATTGATGTTTGATACGGCTCACTCAAAGTTATTTTTAATTACTATTTCTATCGTATGTTTTATCAGTGCATTAATGGCGGCTTTTTTCACCCGAGGCAAACATTTGTCTTGGATAGTGTTTTTACTAATGGCTGGTTTAATATTGTTCAGCTTGCTTTAAATGCTTAAACTCAAGCTAATCAAATTAATAATGGTATTCGCCAAATATGCTTAATGCAGAGAACTCACCTCAACGTTTTTTCTCCCAAAATGGATATATTAAGCTTTGCGACTTTTTCACTTCACAGCAACTCTCTATCATCAAGCCCTGTATTGATGATTTTCATCAAGCATGGTGTATTGATAACCAAGAGTTTTATCACACTAGAGCAGTGAATAGTTCAGGCCTCACCGCTAAAAGTTATTTAACCGCAGCTCAGCGCTTAACCTTGTTTAAACTAATATCTGATGAAAGAATCGTATCTAGGGTAAAAGATATCATTCCAGATGCGATTTTTATGGGAACACAATTATTCTTTGATCCCGTCACCCCTAACCAAGCTAACTATTGGCATCGTGACCCTCAATATCATCTGAACATAGAAGAACAAAAACAAGCACTAAAAGGCCCTGAAGTGTTACATGTGAGGATCCCGCTTACCGATGAGAGGGGAATTGAAGTTATCCCTGGCTCGCATAAAAAATGGGATAATGAAGAAGAATTACAAGTACGAATGCAGCTAGATGGTCATGTAAACTCTGAAGATCTACCCAGAGGTAAAACCATATCTTTGACCCAAGGTGACATACTCATTTTTTCAGCCAACATGATCCACAGAGGACTTTATGGTCATAACAGGCTAGCCTTGGATTTATTATATTGTGAAAACACGCCTCAACTGATTGAGTTTATTACTGTTGACCATCAGCCTCCCGCTTCGATGTTACCGAAACTCGATTCATCATTGTTTTTGTAAAACAGCTACAAGCTTAAGTTAACCAAGAAACCGACTAGAATTAAATTAGTCCAACCTTAATATGAGTTATTCGTTTTTAGTTTTTTTAACAGAGCTAAAATAAAATAAACGCTTCCAATCACCAGTATTGACTACAGAATACATTTCTTCTCCAATTCCTACCTCAGGGATGAAGTAGCTCACTTCATGCCAGTCTTTCCCCTTAAGCTCTTTTTGTCGTAAATTAATCGTATACACATTTGGATCTCTGCTTCCAACCAAAGATATTTTCAACATATTTGACGACTCATTACCAATTTCCACAAAGGCATCCTCGCC
>NZ_JBPOFP010000104.1:0-16433 GCF_051252315.1 Paraglaciecola sp.
TACTTTTTCTTAGCTTCTTTACGACGCACAACTTCATCAGCGTAACGAACACCTTTACCTTTATAAGGCTCTGGCGGACGGTAAGCGCGGATGTTAGCTGCAACCTGACCTATCAACTGCTTATCAACGCCTTTGACGATGATTTCAGTTTGACTAGGAGTTTCAACAGAAATACCTTCAGGCATTTCATATGCAACAGGATGTGAAAAACCTAACGTTAAGTTTAGTTTTTTACCTTGTGCTTGAGCACGGTAACCAACACCATTTAACAATAATTTTTTCTCAAAACCTTCAGCTACTCCAACAATCATGTTGTTTAACAATGAACGAGCTGTACCAGCTTGAGCCCAACCATTAACTGCATTCTCTTTACGAGGAGCAACTTTAAGTTGTGCGTCTTCTTGTACGACTTCAACAACATCGTTAAATACACGAGTTAGTGTGCCTTTTTTACCTTTAACTGTGATCTCTTGACCAGCAATAGAAACTTCTACGCCAGACAACACATCAACAGGAGCTTTTGCTATACGTGACATTTGATTCCCCTTACGCTACGTAGCCGATGATCTCACCACCCATGCCCGCTTTACGCGCTGCACGGTCAGTCATCACACCTTTAGAGGTAGACACGATAGCCACACCTAAACCACCCATAACTTTTGGCAACTCATCTTTTTTCTTATAGATGCGAAGACCAGGGCGACTTACGCGCTCAATGCTCTCGATTACTTTTTTGCCTTCGAAGTACTTTAACGTTACTTCTAAAACAGGCTTAACGTCACCAGAAACAGCGAAGTCTGTTACATAACCTTCTTCTTTTAGAACGGCTGCAATAGCAACACGAACTTTAGAAGACGGCATAGATACAGAAACCTTGCTAGCCATCTGGCCGTTACGTACGCGGGTAAACATATCCGCGATAGGATCTTGCATACTCATATCAGCTACCCCTTACCAACTGGCTTTTTTCAAGCCAGGCACTTCACCGCGCATCGCTGCTTCACGCAACTTGATACGACTCATGCCAAACTTGCGTAGGAAACCATGTGGACGACCTGTAATGTTGCAGCGGTTACGCTTACGACTTACAGATGAATCACGTGGCAGTTGTTGTAGCTTAAGAACAGCGTCCCAACGTTCTTCGTCAGAAGAGTTGACACCGCTGATAGTAGCTTTAAGCTCAGCGCGTTTTACCGCATACTTAGCAGCTAACTTGGCGCGTTTTACTTCGCGCGCTTTCATTGATTCTTTTGCCATAACCCTACACCTTACTTTTTAAACGGGAAGTTAAACGCGCTTAATAAAGCGTGTGCTTCCGCATCGGTTTGTGCGCTGGTAGTGATAGTAATATCCATACCGCGTATCTTATCCACTTTATCGAAGTCGATTTCAGGGAAGATAATTTGCTCACGAACACCCATGCTATAGTTACCACGACCATCGAATGACTTAGGATTTAAGCCACGGAAATCGCGGATACGAGGAATTGCAATTGAAACTAAACGTTCAAAGAATTCCCACATACGTTCACCACGTAGGGTTACTTTACAGCCAATCGGATATCCTTCACGGATTTTAAAGCCCGCTACAGATTTACGGGCAACAGTTACAATAGGCTTTTGACCTGCAATTGCTTGCATATCAGCCGTGGCATTTTCCAATACCTTCTTGTCTGCTACCGCTTCACCTAAACCCATGTTTAGAGTGATTTTATCAATCCGAGGGACTTGCATGACGCTGTTGTAATCGAACTGCTTAGCAAGTTCGGCTACAACTGAGTCTTTATAGAAATCATGCAGTTTCGCCATCGTTCTCTCCAATTAATTAAACTAGTTCGCCGTCTGATTTGAAGAAACGAACTTTCTTCTCACCTTCTAGACGGAAACCTATACGATCTGCTTTACCCGTTTTAGGGTTGAAGACCGCTACATTTGATACGTGAATTGATGCTTCTTTCTCAATAACACCACCAGCTTCACCCAATTGAGGGTTAGGCTTCTGATGTTTCTTGATTAGGTTCACACCTTCAACGATTAGACGGTCAGCACCAGGAATAACTTTAAGCACTTTGCCCTGTTTTCCTTTGTCTTTACCAGCCAAAACGATGATTTCATCATCACGACGAATTTTATTAGCCATATCGTGACTCCTTTATAGTACCTCAGGGGCTAACGAGACAATCTTCATGTTATTCACACGAAGTTCACGAGTAACCGGACCAAAGATACGCGTACCAATCGGTTGCTGGTTTGCATTAAGCAAAACAGCCGCGTTGCTATCAAAACGGATTGAAGATCCGTCAGGACGACGTACGCCTTTTCTAGTACGCACCACCACTGCAGTTAGCACATCACCTTTTTTAACTTTACCGCGAGGAATTGCTTCCTTAACAGTAACTTTGATGATGTCACCAATATGTGCATAACGGCGATGCGAGCCACCAAGAACCTTAATACACTGAACCCTGCGAGCGCCAGAATTATCGGCAACATCCAGGTTAGTTTGCATTTGGATCATGTTAGTGCTCCGCTGTTAAATTAAGACTCTCACGAGTCGTTTATACTGTAAAAAAGCGGCCTAATGCTGCTTTTTTATACATACCCCTGTCAAAAGGGCGCGAAATACTAACAGAAAACACATTGCTGCGATAGTTTAATTTAAAAAAAAGTTATATTAATAAAGAGCGGGGAAACAGATTGTTTAAGGCCGCACTCTAAAAGGCATTAGGATGCAGTACTAATTGCTTAGAGCGACTTACATTTGGGGGTTAATTAAAACCCAACATGCGAGGCCCACGAATTGATGTAAAACTCGCAAAGACATGGAGTTAAAATTTAATGAGGGATGGAAATGGTGTAACCCGCAACTGAATCAAAAGTCTGCCCAATACTAATAACGTAACTAGCACTGCTTTATCTAGACTTAAGAGTTCAGTTCTCCATAACAGAACCTACGTGTCTTCATTGTTATCGTGTTCTGCCATTAGTGCGTATTGGTTGAAAAGGCCTTCTACTATTTACAACACCTTTTCATTTATTGCTAAACGTCGACTCTTTATTATTGTCTGGCGATCTTCCCGGTAAATGTACTATTTATGAAATCAGCGTATCGTTTTTCAAGCATTTGCCGCTTAACTTTTAATGTTGGGGTCAATAAACCGTTATCCATAGTCCATTCATCTTGCATCACGACTAACCTGTCCAATACAGCATGACTTTCCAATTCAGAGTTCACCTGCTCTAACGTACTTAAAAGGCTAGATTCTATTTGTTCCGCTGTCAGTTTTTGTGCTTCTTCCGATAACACCAATAAAGCGATAGGTTGCTTAAGTTGTGAACCCGTTACACACACCTGTTCAATGTAAGAGTTTGCCATTAACTTTGCTTCGATTGGCACTGGTGCAACGTATTTACCTTTTGAAGTTTTAAAGATCTCTTTTAACCTACCAGTAATTCTCACATAACCATCAGAGTCTATAGAGCCTTGATCACCTGTACGTAGAAAACCATCTTCAGTAAATACCTCAGCTGTTTTATCTGGTTGTAAATAGTATTCTTTCATATTGCAACGCCCTTTGACTTGGATCTCCCCGTCATCTGCAATACGAATATCGACGCCTTCATAAGCGTGACCAATGCAGCCAATTTTATCTTCTCTAAATGGCACACAGCATGTTCCATAGGCACAATTTTCAGTCATCCCCCACCCTTCAGAAATATTAACTCCAATCGTGCCAAACCATCTTAAAGTTGACTCGGATATAGGTGCAGAACCACTTGCACACAGCCGAGCTTGGTCTAACCCAAGTTTAGTACGAATTTTTTTACTGATAAGACTGCCAACAAATGGGAGCGCAAGTAAAAAACTAAGCTTCTTCTGAGGAAGGCTAGCTAACACCCCCATTTGAAACCGGGTCCAAAGTCTTGGAACGGAAATAAACAGTGTAGGTTTAGTATTTGTAATATCTCTTGAAAAGGTATCTAACGATTCAACAAAGGAAATCCTACAACCAGAATAAAAACTAGCACACTCCACTAATACCCTTTCGGTAATATGGGCTAAGGGTAAATAACTTAAAATCCGGTCCTGGCCATTAATAGCTAACTCATTTAAACAACTAGACGCTGACCAACTAATCGATTTATAGGTATGAACTACCCCCTTTGGATCCCCAGTACTGCCTGACGTATAAATAATTGTCATAATTGAGTCTAATGCTGGTACCGGACTCCCACTATAGGGTTCAAGCTCTAGTAATTCATCCCATTGTTTATCAGCTGAAATATCTGGGTAAGGAAAAGCTAATTTGTTTATATCTTCAGCTATCGCCGAGGTTTGCTCTTCAGTATTATCTAGTTTACCAATGAACACTACTGGGCATTGAGCATGCTCAAGTACATAACGAATCGTGTCAGCGCCTGCTGTTGAATAAATAGGAATAGACACATGGCCGGCCATCATAATAGCTAAGTCTGTAATAAACCATTCGGCACAATTTTTAGACAATATAGCAATGTGACTACCCTGAGGTAAATCCATAGCCACCAATTCAGCAGCGACTTTACGTACTAGTATCGCCACTTTCCCCCATGTGTATTCATCCGTCCGACCTTCCACTGGCTGCTTTAAATAAAGCGTATCAGCTGCGGTATTTTCCCAATGGTAAAGCATTTCTAAGGGCGTTTTTAGTGACATGAAGGATCCTACTATTTATTGACTAACGTTTAGACCTAATGATTATGTTGACAAAAGTCAGCTCGAAATTCACTACAAATTTTTAACATTCATACAGTATCAATCTATTTGCGCTAATGCTCGCACTAACCATGCTTCAAACAATTTAATTTTCTCTCGTTTAAAATGCTCTTCTGGCGCAACTAAATAATAAGAGTAAGCACTAGGGTGACTAAACCCCATTAATTCTACTAACTGTTTGCGCCTAATTTGTTCGTAAATCAAATTATACCTGAGCATAGCAACACCTTGTCCTGCAAGAACAGCATCAACGATTGTTACGGTAGAGTCCTCTACTTCCAGTACTTTATTAAATTTACTCTCTTGCATATTAAACGTGGCTAAAAATGCTTGCCAAGCTTCGCCTGTAATTGGCCCTACTTCTTCTAAAAGTGGTAATTTATAGAGCTCGTCAGCACAAAACTCACTTGTTATTAAACTAGGGTGGCACACCAGAACATACCGGTCTTCTAACAAAAAACGACTTTCAAGCCCAGAATATTGACCTTTACCAAATCGAATCGCTAAATCTAAATCGCTACCTGAAAATTCGCGCACTTTATTTTCTGGCTCTAATCGAACTCTTATCTGTGGATGTAATTTTTGAAAATTTTGTAACTTAGGTACTAACCATCGAGTAGATAGAGATTCAACAACAGTAATATTAAGTATATTAGGGTTCCCATCTTCATATAACAAACTTATTCCACGGGTAAAACTATCAAAACCTGCTTGTATGTCTGGCAATAAACGACGTCCCTGTTCTGTCAATTGGACTTGTCGAGTCCCCCTAATAAACAGTTGTATACCTAGGTGTGCTTCCAAAACTTTAATGTGCTGGCTAATAGCGGCTTGGGTCACAAATAATTTTTCAGCCGTTTTTTTAAAACTTAATGTTTGCGCTGCCACTAGAAAATATCGTAGAGAATTAAGGGGAGGAAGTTTTTGTATTGTTTGCATAGAACCCAACTACAATTAAGTTTTTCTTAATCATAGTTAATATTTCATCGTTTGTCTGCTTTTCAATTCAGCTCTAAAGTTAACACAACTTAAACAGGGAGAGCACGATGAAGACACACATTAAACATTGCTTTAAAAGCATAAAACCCGCATTAATACTACCTATAATCTTACTTTCAAACATGGTAGATGGAAAGTCACTAGACACAATAAATAGTCACGAAGGTTACCCTTATGACCTATTGATAAAAAGATCAGAGCAAGTAAAACTTATCTATAAAGGCAAAGACAAGATTACTTGTCATGTAGAAGTAAAAACCAAACAGCAAACGTGGAAAGGAGAAGTCTACTCAACAAAAGCCGAGCGCTTTAACCAATCACCTCTGGCGACTTGCATGGATCGAGATTTGGCCAAGTCCATATTAAAATCAACATTTTAATATGGTAATTTAATCACAAAAAAAGGGCCATCAAGGCCCTTTAATAATACCTAAATTTGTATCAATTTTGTCTTTGCCTAACAATCTCATACAAACATACACCTGTAGCCACAGACACATTTAAGCTAGATACTGAACCGGCCATAGGTAGTTTAATTAATTCATCACAATGTTCACGGGTTAAACGGCGCATACCTTTTCCTTCCGCTCCCATCACCAACGCCATAGGCCCCTGTAATTTGCAGTCATAAATATTATTTTTCGCTTCACCAGCTGTGCCTACAATCCAGACGCCTGCGTCTTGCAAATCTCGCAAGGTTCTCGCTAGGTTAGTGACTTGCACCAGCGGAATCACATCGGCCGCGCCGCATGCAACCTTACGAACCACAGGTGTGAGTGCAGCTGATTTATCTTTAGGTACAACCACTGCATCTACACCGGCGGCATCTGCTGTACGTAAACAAGCACCTAAATTATGTGGATCAGTTACCCCATCTAAAATGAGTAAAAACGGATTATTTCCTGCTGCAACTCTGGACTCAACAATGGCAGACAAGTCATTTTCGTTAAACTGTTTTGCGGGTTTAACTTTTGCGACGACACCTTGATGTTGTCCACCATCCACTTTGTCATCTAAAGTTTTACGTTGGCAAAATTGCACTGAAACACCAAACTTTCGTGCTTGATTAACAATGCTATGAATGCTTTTATCATCTCGGCCTTTTAATACAAAAAGCTCAATTAAGCGTTCTGGCTCTCTTTGGATCACTGACTCTAAAGCATGAATTCCGTACAACCACTCTTGTTGAGCCATTATTTATTCCTCTTTCTTGAAGAGCTAGCGGGTTTGTTTCGTGAACTTTTAGTTTTACTTGAGCTAGCCCTAGGTTTTCTGCCACTCGGCTTTTTATTGCTACTTTTTTTAGAAGATGATTTGTTGCTAGAAGACGAAGTGTCTTGAGCCTGGCTATTCTGACCTTTACCCGACTTAGCTCCTTCTTTGCCACCAGCTGCTTTTTTACGTCGAGAAGGCTTGCGATTAGCTGAGCGTTTAATTGCTTTACCGTGAATACCGTCTAACAAAAAGTCTATTTTACGTTCATCTAAGTTCACTGACGCCACTTTGACTTCAACAGGATCTCCTAAACGATAAACCACACCTGAGTTTTCCCCAATGAGGTATTGTTTAACGTCATCGTAACGAAAATAGTCATTGTCTAACGAAGTGATATGTACTAATCCGTCAATGTGAAATTCAGTTAACCGCACAAAAAATCCAAAATTAGTAACAGAAGCAATGACCCCTTCGAACACATCTCCTACGTGATCTAACATGAATTCACATTTAAGCCAGTCGCCAACATCCCGAGTAGCGTCATCTGCTCTACGTTCAGTCATTGAACATTGTTCACCTAAGGCTTCTACCTCGTCAGGTGAATAAGATTTACCACCGGTTTTACTTTTACGTTGGTTTTGTTTATCGACAATCGCTTTTAATGCTCGATGTACCACTAAATCAGGGTATCGACGAATAGGCGAAGTAAAATGAGCATAAGCGGCTAATGCCAAACCAAAATGGCCAATATTTTCGTGATCGTAAACCGCTTGTTTCATCGAACGTAATAACATGGTTTGGATCAACTCTTGATCCGGACGCCCCACTATTTTTTCAACGACATCAGTAAAGTCTTGCGGTGAAACCTCTTTACCAATTTTATGGGTAATGCCCACTTCAGCCAAATAAGATATAAAAGAACTTAAGCGATCTGAGTCAGGTTCATCATGGATCCTAAATAAAGCTTCTGCGTCGTGTTTTTCTATGGTTTGTGCGGCAGATACGTTGGCTAAAATCATACATTCTTCAATTAGCTTATGGGCATCGTTACGCGTCACTGGCACAATGTTTTCTATTTTTCTCTGAGCGTTAAACACAAACTTACTTTCTTGCGTTTCAAACTCAATCGCACCACGTTGATTACGCGTTCGTTTTAACACGCGATACATATCATGTAAGTTTTTCAAATGTGGTACTTGGTCTGCGTAACGTTTATGAAGCTCTGGATCACCTTCGAGGATATTCCACACTTTGGTGTAAGTTAAACGGGCATGGGAATTCATTACCGCTTCATAGAATTGATGCTCAACCAATTTACCTGTAGCACTTATGGTCATTTCACAAACCATACATAAACGATCTACTTGTGGATTCAAAGAACATAAGCCATTGGATAAGACCTCAGGGAGCATAGGTATGACTTGTTCTGGAAAATACACAGAATTACCTCTGTTTTGAGCTTCACTATCTAAAGCTGTACCAGGGCGCACATAATAACTCACATCAGCAATTGCCACCCAAAGTTGCCAGCCTCCTTCATCTAAAGGCTCACAAAATACTGCATCATCAAAGTCTCTAGCATCTTCGCCATCTATGGTCACTAAAGGCAATTGTCTTAAATCAATACGTCCTTCTTTAGCTTCGTCGGGGACTTGTTCAGTTAAACCTTTTATTTGTCGGTCGACACCTTTTGGCCATTGATGGGGAATATCAAAAGTACGCAATGCCATATCGATCTCCATACCAGGCGCCATATGTTCACCTAGTACTTCAACAATTTTACCAATGGCATTCACCCGTCTTCGTGGTCTTTGTACAATTTCAACTACCACTATGTGCCCTTGACGGGCACCGTTACTTTGTTCTTTAGGGATCATGATTTCATGATTAATACGGCTATCATCAGGGATGACAACGCCCACATTATTTTCGAAAAAGTAACGACCAACAATAGGTTCTGTTCTAGGCTCTACAATTTTTGCGATACGAGCTTCCCGGCGGCCTCGATTATCTGTACCACTTTCTTTGGCTAAGACAATATCACCGTGCAGTACAGCGGCCATTTGCGCCTGATGAATAAACAAATCTTTCTCACCATCGACTCGCTTTAAAAAACCAAACCCATCTCTATGACCTATTACCTGTCCTTTTAATAACTCATCAACCTTTAATTTTGCATATTTCTTTTCGCGAGTGAATTCAATCTGCCCTTCGCGCTCCATAGCACGCAATCGCCTTTGAATTCCAATTCGGCTATCTTCATCTTTTGCATTAAGCGTTTGGCAAAAATCGAGAAACGACAAGGGTTGTTTAGCTTGTTCTAAAAGCTCGAGTAAATATTCTCGACTCGCAACTGGGTTGTCGTATTTTTGTTTTTCGCGTTGATAAAAGGGGTCGTCAGATTGAGACAAATCAAAAATCCATCAGGTGTAATACAAGTGACTAGTATAACTAAGTCAAAAGGTGAAAGATGCTAGAATTTTTTTAAATTCCCCGTTATCACTGAATTAGTATCAATAGGCGACCAAAAGCCAACTCTAATTCAGCGATTACAGCGAAAATTAGGTGTTAAGTGGACGTTTAGCTTTACGAACAGCTTTGGGATGCATCAACTTTTCTAAATCTTGTAAACACTTGGCTATTTTTTGGTGTACTTTTTTATCGGCCGTTATTGCGTTGTATAACCAATGATAAGCGTCTTCGTAATCATAAGGGCTGCCATATCCCTCAATAAATAATTCAACTAAACGAATTTGTGCGGGCTGACTTCCTAAAATAGACGCTTCACGTAAAAAGACTACTGCTCGTTCTTTGTCTTCTTGCACTAATTTACCCTGCGCATAATATCTACCTAGTTGTTCTAATCCAGCGGGTAAACCTTGTTCTGCGGAACGGTGCATAAAACTCACACCACGTTCAGGATCGGCATCAACACATACTCCCCAAGCCAACATATCACCCCATAAAAATTGGTAAGCTGGGATCAATAGCGTTTCTGCATTAGCTCGAATGTCTTGTACTAATTGACATTTATCTAACACAACACGAGATAGGTGTTCGTTACGATTAATCAATCGAATTAATTCATCTTGAGAATACAACTGTACGGCTTTGATTTCTTCAGCGCTTTTCGCCGCAAAAGAAACGGAAATGGTTAACAAAGTCGAGTAGAACAACGACAGGAGTAATTTTGATTTGGTCATGTTTAAACGATTTATTTTAAGAGTCATAAACCCTATATCGGCAATAAAATGATTTATATAAAATTATTCGATATAGGGTAATAACACTAAGTGTAATTAATGAGTTAAAGCGTGTTGTACAACCTGCGCATGTTCAAATAAATCATGCCCCAAATCTGTTAAATACCCACCATCAGGTAACGTAATAATTCCTTTTTCAAATAATCTTTTGGCTGCGGCAACCATATTCGGCTCTGCATCACCATGAACTTTTATGCCTTGCATTAAACTTTTGTTGGGAAATTTTAGTAATAAATTGAGTTCATCAACCATTTCAGCTGAAAATGTCATAAATAATCCTCTTAATTGGGCTTATATTTAGTGTTGTGAACTAGCCCTGTGCAATTAGAATTGACCACTGGAAACATAAAACCTAGCATTATCCTATGAAAGCGACTCGTATCTCGCCAGTCATATGTTTATAATTCACCACTTGAGCCTAAAGCTCTATGAAATGAATATCAAAGATTATTTTACTTATATTCGCAGTTGTCATTATTTAACAGAAGAACACAATGCAAAAAATTTCTTGTCAGGTCAGTAAAATTGAATCATTAACGAAAGTGATCAGTCGGGTGGTATTAACTCCAAATACCCCATTAGAGTTCATCGCTGGCCAATATTTACAAGTGGTAATGGGTGAAGCAGACAAACGTCCATTTTCAATTGCGAATGCTCCAAAAAAAGACGGGTCTATTGAGCTCCATATCGGTGCCGAGCCTGGCAATCAATACGCAGGCCAAGTATTAGAGAAAATGCACACTGAAGGCAAGGTAGATGTAGAAGGAGGTTTAGGTGAAGCCTATTTGAAAAAGATTTGCCAACATCCAATTATATTGGTTGCGGGTGGTACAGGTTTTTCATATACCTTATCTATTTTGCAAAAGTTATTATCAGAACCTATCAATGCACCTATTTACCTGTACTGGGGAACACGTTCATTAAACGACATGTACGCGTTTAATGAGCTAAATACTTTAGCAGAAACACATAAAGACTTTACTTTTGTACCTGTGATTGAAACCCCAGATTCAGATTGGCAAGGAAAAACCGGCTGGGTACATCAAGCGGTGCTTAATGACTTTGCCAATCTAAGCGACTATAAAGTGTTTGTTGCCGGACGTTTTGAAATGGCCAAAGTCGTTAGAACTGATTTTTGTGCTCAAGGTCTACTAGAAAAAAACCTATATGGCGATGCATATGCTTTTATTTAATTTTTAATAAAGGCACTAATGCGCAGCGCGCACCTAGCGTTCACTTGGTGAACAAAGTAAAGCATGCGCTTCGCTTACCTGCATCCATGCAGTTTTTAACTCGAATCCTTTCGAGCTAGATACTCTTTCTTCAACAGCCAAGAAAGAGTATCCAGAAAGAGGCCGCGCTTCAGCAAAGCTCTATCTCTATTTTTTATAAACTCAAAAGGCCGTGCTGATTTGTTCCCGACAAAACACCACTCATTTGGCTATCCATGCCAATTGTCCTATTGAATTTTTAATAAAAAACAGCGAGCTTTGAGTCGCGAGAAAATCAAAAACATGGCTTTGCCACAAAAGATATGTATTGATAAGAAATTCAAGATTATACAAACGGTTTCAATGATGGCTGTCCAGATAAGTTACTGGGAGAAAATGTTAGGATAGCGACTCAAAAAAAAGCCTCTACTTGACTAATAACGACCTTAGGTAGCATATCAAATCCGGACAAACTTTTACCGCTAAGATTTACACCAACCACTCTTTCTTTATTGTTCAGTATTGGAACAAGTATTTCTTTAAAGGAATCCCATGAGATTTCTCTTGGCGAAAAATCAGATAACAACTCTGGGTTCAACCTCTTGAGCTTCAATATGCGTGATTTGGACGACCAAATAGGAAAAGATACTTTATCTTCATTTAAATCGAATTCGAGTGCCGTATCTCCAGAGTTTTCTGCAAACCATAAAGCTCTATTCGAAGATACCTCTTCATAGAACTTATTTGCTTGCGCTCCTGCAGTGCTCATCTGGTACTCCAAATAGTTACTAGTCGGAATTCGGGTTAAATACGTTTTAGAATTAGCCCTTAAATTTTACCGTTCGGTTAATTCCCTTTATCTTTTCATAATCTTACATCACTGAAAAGAACAAGTTTGAAGTCTATTTTTTGCAAAAAAAAAGATTAGCGATTAGTACGTACCTGTATAAATCAAAATATTATTGTCAGAACAGCCATCGTAGGGAAGTTTATGTGCGAAGCCACATTTTATTGACGAAGAAAATGCTTTCGATTTTCTCGCGACTACAAATTCCCCATTAAAAAATTGGCTTGTCAGATGGCCAGACATGGACGTATGGGCAAGGCAATCTTTTATAGCTGGGAGCGGCTTATTGCCGGTCTGACATTACAGGCAATTATTTGATGGCTAAGAAATTTGTTTGGAGCACGGCGTTTTCTGGTTACTCTTTTTTGCTGTTGAAAAAGAGTAACTGGTGCGGCAGGGATGCCGTATCAAAAAACGCAATGGATTGCGGTGAACGAAGTGAATAATCTTAGTGCACGCAGCGCATAAATGGCGCAGCCACACTTTAACGCTACACAGCGCCGTTAAAGTCTAACTGTCTCCACGCTTCATACACAAACACCGATACCGCGTTTGATAAATTCATACTACGACTTTCTGGCAACATGGGTATACGTACTCTTTGTTCTGCTGGGAGTGATTGAATAATATCATCAGGTAGCCCACGTGTTTCAGGCCCAAATAACAAAGCATCACCTGCTTGATACTCAACCTTTGCAAAAAATTCTGTGCCCTTTGTCGTACAGGCAAAAATGCGTTTAGGTTGACGCTTTTCAATATAGGCTTCTAAATTCGGATAACGCTGCACTTTCGCAAATTCATGGTAATCCAACCCTGCTCGACGCACTTTTTTATCATCCCAATCAAACCCCAAAGGTTCAATTAAATGCAAAGCAAAACCGGTATTGGCACATAAACGAATAATATTGCCTGTATTGGGGGGGATTTCAGGCTGGTATAATACAATGTCTAACATCAAACACATTCTCAAAATAACGATGTTACTAGCATAACAAAAAATGTTACTTGTCCTTAAATAATAATTAATCCTCTTTACCAGGCTAAAACCTTAGAACCATTTGTTGGGCAACAAAAAGTGTGAATTTATTAAGTCGATGATTAATGCAACTTTCATAAACTTGATGTATGTTAATTTTGTTCACATCTAAATATACCAACAAAGGAATTTTTATGGGTAAGACAAATAAAACATTGTTAGCAGCTGCTTTGTGTTCAAGCTGCTTTTTGGCTAATGCAGCGGGTGATGCTAAACATTTCCCGGGTATATTTGTTGGCATGACCCATGCTGATGAAACTGAATTTACTTACGGTATAGAGTACGAATATAAATTTAATTCATCTTGGGGTGTTGGTGCAGTTTATGAAAAAACCAAAGATGCACATCACGGTGACGGCGTTACGGTTAAACTTGCTTCTTTATACTTCCATCCAAGTAAAAACGTTCGTTTAGGCGCTGGGTTTGGTGAAGAAGAAATTGGCGGGCATCACCCTCACACTGAAGATTTATATCGCGTAAGTGCGAGTTATGATTTTCATGTTGGCGATTTTGGTGTCGCCCCCACTGTCGCTGTCGACTTTATTGACGGAGAAAAGGCATACGTGTTGGGTGTCGCTTTTATTAAACCCTTTTAGTTTATAAAGGCGCTACTCTATTTGCTTTAGCCCTTTCAACTAATTAGCAAAAAAATCCAGTGTTTGGGTTAAGCACTGGATACGGTAGCTATCTTTCTCCATAAGCAGTTCATGCCTCGCCCCTTTAATCACAGATAAATGTGTATTTGCCATCAGGTTTGCAGTTTTACTTTGTGCTTGATTATCTACGACCAAATCGCAACTGGCTTGTATAACCAACGCTGGAATTGAAAAAGATGCCCCTTGGTTTTGTATTTCTTGCATCGCGTTTAGTGCAGCATGCAACCAACCCGAAGTAACGCCACCCAATTGAATATTAGTCTGAGTTTCATAAATATTACGAAACCATTCATACCTAACTTGACTATGAGTGAGTAAATTATCGATAAAAGGAGATGCAGAATAATCTTTTTGCCCCCAAAAATAATCTGTAGCAGAACAAAATTTAAAGTGCAGGCTTAATAACGTTCTAGCGAAAAAGTTTGGTAAAGCGGGACGAATGCCAAACATAGGGGCGCTAAACACAGCTTTTTGAAATACGCTGGGGTATTGTAATATAAACAAAGCCCCAATTGCCCCTCCCATAGAATGACACAATAACATGGGTTGATGCTGACTATTAGGTGTCACCATTTGCTCAATAAACATTTTAAAATCAGCCACATAATCAGAGAATTCGTGCACATGACCTAATTGAGTATTTTCAAGTATTCTTCCAGATAAACCTTGTCCTCTATGGTCATGAATAAAGACCGAATAACCGTTTTGGTATAAATCAAATACTAACTCTTTGTATTTAAGCAAACATTCAATACGTCCAGAAGAAATAACCAAACTGCCAATGGGGTTGGGATGTATGACATAAGCGTAACTGATGGGAATATCATCTAAACCTTGTAACTCACCCAGTTGCATTTTTTGTTGCCAAAACTCTTCGATGGACATCGAATATCCCTGGGCTAATTGCTTCTCAGTAGTTAATTGATACTCAGTCATGTTTGTTTAATTTTTTATTATGATTTTCTTCAATCACACGAAGAATGTCGCGCCAACTTATAATACCGACAGGATGCTGATCTTCATCGACAATGGGAATACAAGAAATTTTATGTTGGTTAAAAGTACTTATGGCCTGATAAACATCAGCATCAGCAGGTAAAGAAATGGGTTTACGAGACATAATTTGGTGTACTTTTTTACTCAACGTTGCCAAATCTTGTGGTGTTTCCCCAGGTAAACCTATTTTAGGGCTGACAGCCTTAAACAAATCTCTATCAGATAACACCCCGTACAACTTGCCATTCTCCACTGCTAATAAGTGATGAAAAGCGGCTCGTTCGAAAATATTCTTAACAACACGTAAAGTATCATCTAACTCTACCGTTACCACTCGTGTAGTCATTATGTTTTTAACTAACATTTATCCCCTCTGGTTTTAAAGGCATAGAAATAATAACTTCTAGCCCATTCTCATCACAATTACGAGCGATAAGCGTTCCATCATGTTGCTTAACAGCCCTTAGTGCAATTGCTAGACCCAAACCAACACCTCCACTGTTTCTGTCTCTAGCGGTTGACGAACGATAGAATGGCTCAAAAATTCTATTCAGTTGATCTGAATCCATGCCATTGCCATCATCCCTTATACTCCAAACTAAGTGTTTGTCTTTTTCAGTCACATTAATATCTATGCGACCTGCAGAATAATGAATTGCGTTACGAATGACATTTTCTATAGCACTTGCAAATAATTGCGGATCAACAAATAACTCACTTTGTTGAATGGCTTCATAATGAATAATTTTACCTTTTTGTTGAGCTTCAAACGTCGCATCATTAATGATGGGCGTCATTAGATCCCCCAAAGATATTTTCTGTTTGTTCAATACATTATCTTGATTGTCCAATTTAGATAACATCAATACCTGCGCAATCATACTTTCTATTTGACTAGCTTCTTTTTCAATACGCTCCATGGCAACTTGGGTTTTGGGTGATTGTCTATCAAGATCTTGTTGTTGAGCGATACCAATAGATAACTGTAATCTGGCTAAGGGAGAACGTAATTCGTGTGAAATATCGGCCAACAAACGTTTCTGTCCATTGAGTAATATTTCAACTTTTTCTGACATAAAATTAAAGTCACGCCCCAGTTGACCTATTTCATCCATTCTTTCGCTAGCATTCCCTACCCTAGAAGCTAAATCCCCACTTGCCATGCGCCTCGAAGCTCGTTGAACCTGAATAATTGGTTTTAGTAAGGAGCGCACAAATAGGTAACATAAAGCCCCACTAAATGAGATTAAAAAGAATAAAAATAAACCTGGATATTCATGACTTATGACTCTTACTAACCCTCCTGGTTGATTTGTTACAGTAAAAAGCAAATAAGTTTTATTGTTTTTGGTAATGTGACTCGGACCATTATAAATCTTGCCTTGAGTTTCTAAAACTAAAGCTGAACTTTCCGGGTCAAACAAGCGTGTTGGGCACTTTCTTCATCGTTGCACT
>NZ_JBPOFP010000105.1:0-16272 GCF_051252315.1 Paraglaciecola sp.
AGGAGAGACTCGAACTCTCACGCCGTGAAGCACTGGAACCTAAATCCAGCGTGTCTACCAATTCCACCACTCCCGCGAGTGGGGTGAACGATGGGGCTCGAACCCACGACAACCGGAATCACAATCCGGGGCTCTACCAACTGAGCTACGCTCACCACAGTAAACCTGCAGTTAACTTTCTCATCCTTTGTTCACACCATAGTATAAGTAAATTAAACTAAATGGCGGTCCCAGAAGGATTCGAACCTTCGACCCACGCCTTAGAAGGGCGTTGCTCTATCCAGCTGAGCTATGGAACCTAAGGTGTTAGTTGAGAAAGATGGTCGGTGAGATAGGATTCGAACCTACGACCCCTTGGACCCAAACCAAGTGCGCTACCAAGCTGCGCTACTCACCGACTTAACCCGAAGCGATTTCTCTATCTCGTTTCGAGGAGGCGCATATTACAGCCGCCCCCCTACCTCGTCAAACACTTTTTTAAAATTTTAATTCGTTTGCTCAAAATCAATACAAAACGAGCAGAATTACGACACTATGAATACAAAATAAACAACTTATTAGCGTATATCTATTTTAATAGCTCATGGTCTTTAGGTAATTTATTTTTAAGCCACACTGCCAATTTGTGTTTCATACTTAATAAATCTTCTCCATCTACGGGTAATGGCGTAATCAACTTATCATTAACTAACAACCTATAAATACATTCTACTTTGTGTTTTGACGCATCTGATGCAGAAAACGTTTTAAAACCTCTATTTTTGGCGTATGCCTCTCCTACTACCAAAGCCTTTTTTAATAACTGTGTTTCATTAGGTATTTTTTTCAAAATTTCCCTCCTGTGCTTAATATTAAACACGTTATAACATTAAGCGAATGAATTGACTTAAGAATTATTATCAAATTGTCAGCTTTTTATCCAATCCGAATTGCGAATACGGGGTGCAGTATGGGACAATAGCCGCAATTAAAATTCTGATTTAGTTTCCCATGCCTGCACAAAAAATCGATGGCGTTTTAGTCGCCAAACAAATACGTGAAAATGTCGCTACTCAAGTTGACGCAATCGTTTCTTCAGGAAAAAGAGCGCCAGGACTGGCTGTGGTATTAGTGGGCAGTGATGCTGCTTCACAAGTTTACGTGAATAAAAAGCGCAAGGCCTGTGAAGAAGTTGGGTTTATTTCTAAGTCATTCGATTTGCCAGCAGATACTTCGCAGGATTCGTTACTTGAGATTATCGATCAATTAAATGCAGACGAAAGTATTGATGGTATTTTGGTGCAATTACCCTTACCTGCAGGCTTAGACAAAGAACAAATATTGGAACGAATTGACCCGCATAAAGATGTTGATGGGTTTCATCCCTACAATATTGGCCGATTGGCCCAGCGTATTCCTTCATTACGCCCTTGTACCCCCAAAGGTATAATGACACTGATTGAATCGAGTAAACGCCCGATTAAAGGCATGGACGCGGTTATAGTGGGCGCTTCCAATATCGTCGGTCGTCCTATGTTTATGGAATTACTTTTAGCAGGTTGTACTGTTACCAGTTGCCATAAATTTACCCAAGACTTACGTGCACATGTAGCCCGTGCTGATCTATTAGTGGTTGCGGTAGGCAAAGCTAACTTTATTCCTGGTGATTGGATCAAAGAAGGGGCCATTGTTATCGATGTAGGCATAAACAGAAATGAAGACGGAACCCTAAGTGGAGACGTCGAATTTGCAAGTGCATCTGAACGTGCGGGCTGGATTACGCCTGTTCCCGGTGGTGTTGGACCAATGACGGTCGCCAGTTTGATTGAAAACACATTAGAAGCTTACGTTAAGTTCCACTCTTAGTTCTGATAATGAACAAAAATAGCGAAGTGATTGATTCAGTTAAACACTGGATAAACACAATCATCATTGGATTAAATTTTTGTCCTTTTGCTAAAAAAGAAATGCAACGACAAACAGTCCACTATTGTGTTTCAGATAATCAAGATATTGGCGAAAGCCTTGAGCTACTCATTCAGCAATTTAGTTTGTTAGACCAACAGCCAGAGCTACAAACTACTCTGGTTATATTTTCTGAAGGTTTTAGTCGTTTTGATGACTATCTTGATTTAGTCGATTACGCGAATGGCATGTTAGAACAAGGAGGCTACGGAGGTATTTATCAGCTAGCTACCTTCCATCCCGATTATTGTTTTGAGGGCGAGCCCGAAGACGACCCAGCTAATTATACGAATCGCGCCCCCTACCCTATATTACATATTTTACGGGAATCAAGTTTAGAGCAAGTGTTAAAGCTCTATGCAAACCCAGAACAGATCCCCGAAAATAATATTAATAAAGCTAGAGAACTCGGTACCAAAAAACTACAGGCTCTATTAAATAAAAGTGACTAAAAGTTTCATTTATTTACTTAGGGATTTCTTCTTCAACCACTTCAATGTTTACTTCTTCATTTTCTAGCGGCAGGTCACTTACAAAATCTTCAATCGACTTATTTAATTGTTGAGCCGAATAACTAGAAATTTGGTAATACCCCTTTTGCCACAGATCATGGTTGTCCGTTGATTCTAGGTGCACGTAATGTATATCTTTTGCTTGACTTAAAATGAGGTTAAAGACGCCAGACTCTTGAGTAAACACTTCAAATCTAGCCTCAACTTCTAAAGAATCGACAAAAGAACTCTCAGCTTCAACTAGTTCTTCGTAGTCTAAACTAGCTAAGTTTGCGACAAAGCCGTTCAAGATACTTTCGTACTTAAGCTCTTTGTTATCGGGAAGATCACTAAGCTCATAGTTTTCTTGATTTTTATCTATTTTCCATTGGTTATTGTCTGTCCTTGATATACCTAGGATATCTTGCGCTGAAATAGGCAAAATTGGATGAGTTAGCCAGCCAAAAGGCTCTAATGGCAAATCAATAGTTTTATCTAATCTCCAGCTTTGTGTTTGTTTTGGAAAGCGTACATAAGTACCGTCACCGACACTAAACTTATTACCAACCAATATTTGCCAAGAATCATCACCCGCATTGATGGTAACCAACCTGGCCATACTATCTTCTATTTCAACTCCCTGTACTCCAAGTCGAAAATATTTACTTTTATTTTTTGTTTTAGCTTCAACTAACTTGGCTTGTAACAACACAGAAACTAAGGAAGCAAGTTTGGCTTGGTCAGCCGGATAAGTAAGATCTGTATACCCTACTTTTGCAATCCAATTACCTTCACTTAAATAGGCGTTAAGTAAGGTACCGGAACTGTTTTCAATCTGAATACGATCAATTTTGTTTGCCTTTTGAGATAAATCTACAAACAATAGTTCACCCTCTAACCCTTCAGTTGTCGGTTGTTGCAACAACCATCCTCCTGTTCCTAAGGCAAGTACAACAATACAAAACAAGACTGCTAATTGTTTATTCACTGTTATGCTCCTTGCTCACTGCTTACCACTTCATGTTTTCCGGCTTTGGCTTTTTTAGGTTTTGTTCTAATTAATGCACGTAGCGCCACTAGGAATAGAATTAATATTAACGGTGCAACAGCAATATTCAGCAATTTTAATTTATTACCTAAACTTTCAATATCCTTATCAAGTTGATGACGTACGTCTCGCAAAGATTTTCGAATGTTTATTCTCTGCTGCATAAATTGATCTATGGCGGTTTGTTGTTGCGGAGATATAACCAAAGAGCCATCATCACCTTGCTGTGCTTGCAATTGCATCAGTTGCTGTTCAGTTTCATCTAACTGACTTTGTAGCAACTGTTCTTGCTCACGAAACTTTTGTTCGGCAACAAGGGTTAATTCATCCACTTTAGTAAATGGACGAGCAAAAGTACCACGGCTTCGAACACTAATTAAAGCGTCACTCCCACCTAAGTTTTCAACAGCATTAGTGAAAAAATCGCCGTTATTAGCAAAAGGGGTTGCAATCACCTGACCGAAAAAATTCGATTGTTGAACCCAAAACCGATCAACCAACATATCGGTATCGCCAACAACTAACACATTAAGCTTTTTGGTGGATTCAGTATGAGAGCCAACGTAGCTGCCTTCAGGCGCTTGTGCAAACGCACTATCCGCTTTACCCGACAACCTAGCAGCCAATACATATTGCTTATTATTAGATTGATAAACATTAGCCAAATCATCTGGTTCTGTTGTTTGGGCATAGGTTTCAACGTCTATAAGATCGGAATTTACCGTTGACTGAATGATGGGCTTCCAATTTGATGCACTAGCTGGTGTTTTGCTAAACACACCGAAGGACGCACCATTTATTAGTTCTAAATTAGCACTGACTATGTCTTTTCTATCGAGTTGCTCGGTATTAAAACCAACAAACCCAAAGTGTCGTGTTACATCACCTGCTTGTGTACGAATATCAAGCCCAGCCAAAGCATCCAACAATACGTTTTCATGGTTAAACTCAACACCCCAAGCGGTAAATAATTTTTGCAAATTTGAAGAATTTCCCTCAGGCATGGCTCCGGCCATCATTGCCATTGGATCAGACTCATTGTGAGGATCGACAAAGGCTAAGACTCTTCCACCTTCTAGTGCATATTGATCAATCGCATAAGTTAGTTCATCGCTGTAATTTTGCGGATGAATTAACACTAAAACATCGGTATTTTCAGGCAGTTCACTTATGTCATTAGCAAACTTTTCAACTGAATATAATTGCTCTAATTGTGAGAAAAAAGTCCATGCTGGATCAGCTTGACCTGTCATTGGATTTTGTCCACCAGAAATGGGCAAATCAGTTAATACAGTAATATGAACAGCTTCAGGTTCGCTTAACTGGTGAATTAATTTACTGATGTCGTATTCTAAAAAATTTTCTTTTTGAGGGTCAAAAAACGCTATGGTTTGTTGTTCATCTAGAGAATTGGTTGCCGCTAACCCCATATAGATTGCTTCGCCTGCAGTGCCTAAATTGGCTGCAGTTAACCCATATTGGCTAGCTTGGTCTTCTTGTTCTGAGAAAGCTTCAGGGTCTAATACATGTAATTTAAGCTTTCCTGCTGCTAAGGTTTCGTATTCAGTGAGTAAACTTTCTACTCGATTTGCGTAATTACGCAAACTTGTCATATTTTTAGAAGCTTTGTCAGAAAAGAAAAAGTATAAATTGATAGGTTCATCAATTTCCTGAATGATTTGTTTACTGCCATCAGACAGTGAATAAACTTGATTTTCAGTTAAATCTAAACGAACAGAAGACAACAACTGATTATTAATAAACACTAAGGCAACAAATAGTATTGCTATTAAGATAATACTGATAGTAGAGGTAAATTTACTTTGTATATTATTTCGCATAATTAGTCTGCCTTCTTTTGTTCGATTAACACTAAACCGGCAAACAACCAGCACACAGTCACTAAAAGGAAATAACCTACATCATCCAGTGCAATAACTCCTTTGGCCATCGCATCAAAATGCGTTAAGAAACTAAATGAAGCTACAGTATCGATTAACACACTAGGCGCCCATGATTTAAACGCATCTAATACAATATTACTGCCACTAACAACAAAGACAAAACACACCACCACGGACAATATAAAGGCAATCACTTGGTTTTTAGTTAAGGCAGACATACACAAACCAATTGCCAAAAAAGCGCCAGACATTAACCAGCTACCAATGTAAGCAGCCACTATAATGCCATTATCTGGGCTACCTAAATAATTAACGGTCAACCATAACGGGAAGGTTAATATGAGTGATAAACCTAACACCGCCCATGCAGCCAAGTGTTTTGCCAACATCGCTTGCCAAGTGCTGACAGGCAGGGTCATTAACAATTCAATGGAGCCACTTTTTCGTTCCTCGGACCAACTTCGCATGGCAATAGCCGGTACTAAAAATAAGTACAACCAAGGATGAAAATTAAAAAATGGTAACAAATCAGCTTGGCCTCGTTCGTACAAACCTCCAATAAAAAAGCTAAATACTGCACAGAGAATCAAAAAAATTCCGATAAAGACATAAGCAACAGGAGAAGCAAAAAAGCTAGAAAATTCCCGCTTAAACAAAATATTAATATTACCCATTATTCAGCAACCTCTTGAGTAATCTTTCTAAACACTTCATCTAATCGCCCTTGTTCTACAAATAAACTATCAACAGGCAGTTTGCAGCGTTGTGCATGAGCCGTCACCAAATGCAAAATATGTTCATCTGGTTTTGGAAACAAAGTCACTCTTCCCGATTTTAAATCCTCTTCCATACTCTCAACACCATCTAACTCAGCTAGTTCAGAGACATCTGCCCGATAACTAAAATGTAAGGTGACTGCACCATGGTATTTGGATAACTTATGCAATGCATTAGGCGTGTCATCAAATAATAATTTACCCTTGGCAATTATCATGACGCGATTACAAACTGCCGTGACTTCTTCGAGAATATGGGTCGAAATAATAACAATTTTGTCTTTAGCTAAGTTTTTAATCAGCTCTCTAACTTGATGTTTTTGATTAGGATCTAGGCCATCAGTAGGCTCATCCAAAATTAATATTTCTGGGTCGTGAATAAGCGCCTGTGCTAAACCCACTCGACGCTTAAACCCCTTAGACAAGTTTTCGATGGGCTTATCTAATACTTCTTGTAATTCAACTTGTTCAATCACTTTTTCAATTCGATTATCTTTTTCGGCCCCTTTAAAGCCCCTAATACGAGCAATAAAAGATAAAAATTGTAAGGGTGTCATTTCACCATATGCCGGAGCCCCTTCTGGAAGGTAACCGATTTTTTGTTTTATTTTTAAAGAAGCATTAGCAAATGACATATCACATACTTGAATATCACCACGACTAGGTGGTAAAAATCCAGTTATCATCTTCATAGTGGTAGATTTACCGGCACCGTTTGGTCCAAGAAATCCTACAACTTCCCCAGGCTTAATATCAAAACTAAGGTTATCTACGGCCGTATAACCGTCAAATGACTTACATAAATTTTTTACTGAGATCATAACAATCCTATAATGACCAATAATATCTAGAATTCTGCTCACCATAAGATGGTGTTTATCACTTTATTTTCAATACATAACAACGAAAGTTTACGAAAAAATCTAATTTTAATTTTCTTGGAAAACACTTCGAACTAGCTTATTGTTTGCTCATGGAAAATTTAAAACACACTGCTTCACTGCCAAGCATAGAAATTCCTAGTAAATACTCTGTATTTAAGCGAATGGCTAACCTTCTGTTAGTGATAATTGCAGTCATTATCTGCGTTAATCTTTGGTTAATTAGTACCAACCAGTCGATTGATTGGCACAATAAACAAGCGAATCAGCTTGGTGAGAGCCTTTCTTCATTATCGGCAAACGTATTAGCAGAATCGATTTTATCTGAAGACTCACAAACATTAGCTAATCAGCTTATGTTTGTTCATAACGATCCTCACGTTTTGAGTGCTTCTTTATTTGATGAGAAAGGCAGACAATTAGTCAATAATCAAACGTCTTCTTCAGTGGTTGCAGCATTTAAGCTCAATAAGAACAAACCGCTAGTGTTTGTTAAAAACATTCAGCATAACGGTCAGTTAATCGGGTATCTAAGAATATTACTAAAAGAAGAAATGGTCATGGCCTACCACAGTGATTATCAAACCCAGTTAAATCAGCAGCTAATAGTATTGATGTTATTAGCACTTGGAGTGGGAGTTTTAATTGCCAGAGCATTTTACAAATTTAAATACCGACAAAAAAATAAAAGCGATTCAAGTGTTCAAGATCAAGTTTAGATTGAAACACTAATTCATATTCGTTAACGCATATTTTGTGTTTTGATATAACTTTTGACGTATCAGCGGCGCGCTTTCAGCTCTAAGTTCGACCAAACAATCAAACACTTCTGGTAAGTATTCTGGAGAGTTTCTCTTTCCTTGTCTTCCATTTAGTGGCATATCTGGCGCATCTGTTTCTAATACTAAACTTGATAGTGGAACTTGACTGAGAGTCAAGCGTGTTTTGTTAGCCCGAGGATAGGTGATCCCGCCTCCTACACCCAACTTAAACCCCATATCAATATAGGTTTCAGCTTGATGTAAACTGCCACTAAATGCATGCACAATGCCACCCTTAGTGAATCGTTGTGACTTTAGCTGTTGGATAAGTTCGTTATGGGTTTTACGGTGATGCAAGATTATCGGCAAAGAAAACGTTTTTGCCAATTCAAGCTGTTGAGAAAATACTTCTAATTGAATATCCCAATCAATGTCTACCACCGCATCTAAACCTATTTCTCCTAATGCCACAATCTTATTTTTTTGCTCGAAAAGTAAAGTTTGCAAATAGTCTAAGTGTTCAGTTTTATAATGTTTTAAAAAATACGGATGTAGGCCTAGAGCTACTTTAATTTGTGAGTAGCTTTTTGCTAAATTGATTTGATTATTCCAACCACTAAATTGCGTACCTGGAACAATAATATTTGAAACCCCTAACCGACTGCACTGGGCTAATATATTTTGCCTATCGCTATCAAAGCAAGGAAAGTCCAAATGGCAGTGACTATCGATAAAAGCGGGCGTGTCTTTCATACCAAAACTAAGGCATCAAACGTTCAGTTTGCCAAATCCCCTGAGCATTTTTACTATACATAAAACGATCGTGTAAACGATCTTCTCCGCCTTGCCAAAATTCAATTTTATGAGGCACCACTACATATCCTCCCCAAAAAGATGGCAAGGGTACTTCTCCTTTAGAGAACTTGTCTTTAATTTGGGCAAATTTCTCCATTAATACCTGTTTACTGTTCACTGGGCGGCTTTGCGCCGAAGCCCAAGCCGCAAGCTGGCTAGGCTTAGGACGTGACATAAAATATTTGGCTACTTCTACTGAGCCTAAAGGTTTAGCCACACCATAAACTTTCACTTGTCTTTCTAATGAATGCCATGGGAAGTGCAAAGAAATCTTAGGGTTATGTTTTAAATCTGTGGCTTTTTTACTTTCTGTATTGGTGTAAAAGACAAATCCTTTTTTACTGAAATCTTTTAATAATACAATGCGCTGAGAAGGCTGACCTTCTGCATCGACTGTCGCAATAGTCATAGCCGTAGGATCAACGATATCGGCGTCAACCGCTTCTTTTAGCCATTTTTCAAATAATGTAAATGGCTCAGAGGTAAGATCAGAGTTATCTAGGCCAGCTTGTGAATACTGGCGGCGGATGTCGCTAATTTCTTTCAACGTTTATTGACCTTCTGTACCATACCCTAAACTGCGTAATGCTCTTTCGTCGTCTGCCCAACCTGATTTCACTTTAACCCAAAGTTCTAAATACACTTTAGTATCAAATAACGCTTCCATATCTTTTCGCGCTTCGGCGCCAATAGTCTTAAGTTTTTGGCCACCTTTACCTATCACCATACTTTTTTGCGTATCTCGTTCTACCAGAATTAATCCGTTGATACGATAAACGCCGTTCTCGGCTAACAAAAACTGTTCAATCTCTACTGTAATTGAATAAGGTAACTCGTCGCCAGTAAAGCGCATTAACTTTTCACGGACAATTTCAGCGGCCATAAATCTGCTAGAGCGATCGGTTATGTAGTCTTCAGGAAAATAGAAATCGCTTTCTGGTAAAGTGTCTAAGATCAAGGAGCGCAACTCTTCTACATTTTTACCCGTTTTCGCTGAAATAGGCATAATCTGCTCAAAGTTATGTTGCTCACCTAACCACTTTAAATGCGGCATCATAGTTTCTTTGTCTTTAACATTGTCTGATTTGTTGACGATCAACCAACAAGGCACATTAGCTTGTTGAATTTTAGTTAGAACCATTTGATCATCATCGGTCCATTTTGTTCCTTCAACCAAAAACAAGATTAACCCAACATCTGCGATAGAACTTGACGCTGCCCGGTTCATAAAACGATTAATGGCTCGCTTTTCTTCAATATGTAAACCCGGCGTATCGACATAAATAGCTTGTTTGTTGTCTTGTGAGTCAATTCCCATAATACGATGACGGGTGGTTTGAGGTTTGCGAGAGGTAATGCTGACTTTTTGACCCAACAACTTATTCAGTAAGGTAGATTTTCCAACATTTGGTCGCCCTACTATGGCAATCATTCCACAGAATGTATTATTTTCCATTAGTTAATATCTCATAGGCTTGTCTAGCAGCCTTTTGTTCAGCTTTACGACGACTATTTCCAACACCTGTGATTGTCTTTTCAAGACCCGCAGCGGTGCAATTGACGTAAAATGTTTGATCGTGTGATTTGCCTTTTATGTCTGTTACTTCATAGACAGGCAGCGGCTGCTTCTGACCTTGTAAATATTCTTGCAAACGTGTTTTATCATCCTTAGACACAGCCTCAGGATCTAGGTTTTCGATGCGTGTAGAAAACCAATTCAAGATAAGCAATTCACTGGTGTCCATTCCCGCTTCTAAATATATAGCACCTATAATGGCTTCAACTGCATCAGCTAAAATAGAATCGCGGCGAAATCCACCGCTTTTTAGTTCTCCAGGACCCAGCAATAACAAATCACCTAGTTCAAATTCACGCGCCACTTCGGCTAATGTATCGCCTTTAACTAAGCTAGAACGCATTCTAGTGAGTTTACCTTCTGGCTGTTTTGGAAACCGCTGATACAACACTTTGGCTATGACCATACCCAAAATGGCATCGCCTAAAAACTCTAAACGTTCGTTGTGATTTTTGTTAGCACTTCTATGGGTTAGTGCCAACTCCAAATTAGACGCGTTTGAAAAGGTATAACCTAACCGTTTGTATAAAGATAAAAATGGGTCGATGGCCTGCATCTAAATAATGCCGCCAACTCTTTCAAAGCGCACGCCCGTAGGTACCCAACTAGGTAACCAGCTATCTGGAGCACGTTCGAATTCAAAACTAATCCAAATTGCGACAGCCTTGCCGACTAAATGGTCATCAGAGACAAATCCCCAAAATCTTCCATCTTCACTATTATCTCTATTATCGCCCATAACAAAATAATGGCCCTCAGGCACAATCCACTCATCTGACTGTGTGCCGGGTTGAGGGTAATAGCGACTGCTATGATTGGTGCGTCCTGGTTTTTTGTATATTTGATGAGACACTTCACCTAACTGTTCTGTGTACTTTTCTAAAGGAGCAAACTGTTGATACACTTCGCCCCTACTTTCAAATTTCAACTCCACTTTTTTAAGTGGTGCACAGTTATCAGCAGTATCACAAGCTGGCTTAATGCTGATCTGTTTATCGCGATAAATAACGGTATCACCTGGTAAACCAACCACTCTTTTTATGTAATCAAGAGAAGGATTAACTGGATATTTAAATACCACCACGTCACCACGTTCCGGCGCACCCAAATCAACAAACTTTTTGCGCATAACGGGATCTTTCAAACCATAGGTATACTTTTCAACTAAGATAAAATCACCCACTAAAAGTGTAGGCATCATTGAACCAGAAGGTATTTGAAATGGTTCGTATAAAAATGAACGTAATACCAATACAAAAGCGATAACAGGAAAGATCTGTTGAGCAGTGTCGACTAACCACGGCAATTGAGGATCTTGCTCTAACTCGGATGTTCCGCTAGCAGCATTTCCCGCAATGGCCATTCTATCTTGACGCTTTTGGGCAAATAATAAACTATCGATTAACCAGATAAGACCCGATGTAACCGTCACTATCACCAACATTATTGAGAAATAATTAGCCATTATTTTCCTACCTTAAGCAATGCTAAAAATGCTTCTTGCGGAAGTTCAACGTTACCCACTGACTTCATACGTTTTTTACCATCTTTTTGTTTCTGTAATAATTTTTTCTTACGACTGATATCACCACCATAACATTTTGCCGTTACATTTTTACGCAACTGCTTGATGGTGCTTCTAGCAATAATCGTATTGCCTATTGCAGCTTGAATAGCAATATCAAACATTTGTCTAGGGATCAGTTCTTTGAGTTTTTCAACTAACTGCCTACCGCGCGTCACTGCATTATCTTTGTGAGTGATCATGGCTAATGCATCTACACGTTCGCCGTTAATCATAATATCAAGACGAGACATTTCTGCTGCTTGGAAGTGCTTAAAGTTGTAATCAAGAGAAGCAAACCCTCGGCTAGTTGATTTTAAACGGTCGAAAAAGTCCATGACCACTTCCGCCATCGGAATATCATAAACCACTGCGACTTGTTTGCCGTGATAGGTCATGCTGGTTTGCATGCCGCGTTTTTCCACACATAAGGTAATAACATTACCCAAAAACTCTTGTGGCACAAGTATGTGAGCTTCTACAATTGGCTCTCTAATTTCTTCGATGTCATTCACGGACGGCAATTTAGATGGATTATCAACATAGGTCACTTCTCCACCTTTTGTTTCCACTTCATATACCACTGTTGGGGCCGTCGTAATCAAATCTAGATCGTATTCTCGTTCTAAACGTTCTTGAATGATTTCCATATGCAACATGCCTAAGAAACCGATTCGAAAACCAAATCCTAGAGCAGATGAGCTTTCTGGTTCAAAAAATAATGACGCATCGTTTAAGCTTAATTTAGCCAAGGCATCTCTGAAATCTTCATAATCATCAGAACTAATGGGGAACATACCGGCATAAACTTGTGGTTTAACCTTTTGGAAACCAGGTAAAGGTTCAATGGCTGAGTCACGAGCTAAGGTAATGGTGTCTCCGACTGGCGCGCCATGGATCTCTTTGATACCCGCTATCACAAACCCTACTTCACCAGCTTTTAGGATACCGGTATCTTTTTCTTTAGGGGTAAATATGCCTACTTTATCGGCTTGGTGGATACCATCTGTAGACATGATTTTAATCTTGTCGTTTTTGCGTAATTGGCCTTGTACGATACGAACAAGTGACACTACACCTTGATAATTATCAAACCAAGAATCCACAATTAGTGCTTTTAATGGAGCTTCTATTTCACCTTCTGGTGGTGGAACTTGTTTTACAATGACTTCTAAAACGTCTTCTATTCCAATACCCGTTTTAGCTGAACAACGCACTGCATCAAGGGCGTCGATTCCAACAATATCTTCGATTTCTTCTGCTACACGTTCTGGTTCAGCTTGCGGTAAATCAATCTTATTTAAGATGGGAACCACTTCCATATCCATATCTATGGCGGTGTAACAATTGGCTAAAGTTTGTGCCTCTACGCCTTGTCCTGCATCAACGACTAATAATGCACCTTCACATGCGGCTAACGAACGAGAAACTTCATATGAGAAATCAACGTGACCAGGAGTATCGATAAAGTTAAGTTGGTAAGTTTCACCATCTTTAGCTTTATAATCTAAAGTTACACTTTGTGCTTTAATGGTGATGCCACGCTCTCTTTCTATATCCATAGAGTCGAGAACTTGTTCAGCCATCTCTCTATCGGCTAAACCGCCACAATGTTGGATAAGACGATCCGATAAAGTAGATTTACCGTGATCGATGTGAGCTATGATAGAAAAGTTTCGTATGTGCTTGTGTTGCATAAAGTTTTCGGAAATTACCAAGTTTGCTTGTTTCCCTACAGCTAAAATCAATTCATAAATTAAGTTTAGCTGTAGGTACAATTGATTAAATAGGCCGCGATTTTACAGTGTAATCACTTACTTTGCGACATCACAAAGTAAATGTTTTTGGGAAAGTCGTACTTACAGCTGCTTTATTTTAATATTTTGGCTATCAGGAGGGATGACAGAAAGTATTCGGGGATAAAAATCATTAAGTTTTGACGACTTCAAATAAGAGCTAATTGCCACAAAAGACATTCCAGCACTGATGAAGGCAAAAGCAATAGTCCAAATTTCAGCGTTTAAACCAATGTGTTTGAACATTTGTTGTGCGATAACAGCAGAAAAAATCAACACAAAAAGAGGCAGCATATAAACTAAAGTAGACGCTTTCAATACGCTTTCTTCAGGGATCCCTATTTTAATTTTTTGCCCAATACTGACCTCACCCTGAAACTTAAATTGCAACTTTTCAGCTTTATTAGCGAGTACTTTAGCGATAGCTCCGGTACCACAATTGGATTGAGCTTCACAACTACCACAGGTAGTTTTAACCTGAGTTTCAACCCAAATGGTTTGCTGGGCACTATCCTTCTTGATATCACTAATTATGCCAATTTCTTCAAGCATAAACGGGCCTATGACTGCCGTTTAATAGAAGTGGCAATCGCACTCGCGGTGGCAACTGGAATTTTACCAATAATAGTTATGTTCAATGGTCCGTTTTGGATATTGAATAAAGTATCTGTTTGATTAGAACCAACCATATTTCCTGCTAACTTGGGTTTGACGTTTTCTTGAATATAAACAGAAACATCAACCAAACCATCGCTTAACATCACATACTCAACAACTTCACTGGTAATAGACAAACGCCTTAACTCACGTTTAACCAAATTCATACCAACGGGCAAATACGCGATTTCCCAAGGTGAATTTGTTTTTTTGTTTTGTTCGACATTTACTACTTCTGGCAACATACCCGGTTCAATTTTGCTGAAAAAAGGATCGGGTTGCTCGGTCACTTTAAGCCCAGTAACTTGAATTTGTTCCATTAACTGGTTTTTAAGATTAAACATGTTCATTTTAAGTAACAAACCTGTTTCTTGATCTAACCACACATTTAAACCATAGCGGGTTTTGTCTTTACTTATAATTCTGATTTGTTGAGCTGCTCTACCTGAAATTCGGCTGCGCCCCACCATCACAAAATCATAACCAACAAATAATTTTTCTGGATGACGAAAGAATTGGCTAGGGAAAGGACCATTAACCGTCGCTGACAATAAACTATAAGGTGGAAAATTAGGTTCAAAATAACTGACCTTATCCCCTACCCGCAGTGCTTTTTTCCCTGCACCGTTAAGCAAATTCAGCTCTTCCATTTCAACCCCTTCATCTGTCACACCATGACGCCAAAGGTACGGTTGCGAATCCACTCCAGGCTTAAGTAACACAAAAGTTGATGAATAATTAAGTGATTGACTAGCTTTTGACATTTTCGTCAACCAAGCTTGAGCACTATCGATTGGATATTCGCTTAATGGGGAGTTTGTTATTGGTAAATTCTGTTCACCTTCTTGAGCATATAGAGGTGAAGAAACACTTGAGAAAACCAGCAGAGCACAAAATGCTCTGCTAGTTATATTATTCAGGAGTACTTTCAGCAAGATCTGACTCTGCTCCTTCAGTTTGTGAAGTGGATTCAGGCACTACAACCGGAACTTGGAAGGTTTTAAAACGCATTTGTTCTTTATGATCAATAAAATAAGCTTGCATACGACGTTTTTGTTCAGCTACATCAGTTTTAGGTGCTGAACGAGTTTGTTCAAAACTAACGGGAGACAAACCACCTTTAATTCCTAAAATAGGAGGAGCCGCACTGAAAGGTTGCTCAATATCGGGTTGATTCACTTGCTGCACACCTAAAATCATAGCAACCGCTACTGATGCAGCAACTGCCATTTGTCCACCTTGCTTAGCAAAAGGGATAACACTGCTAACAAGAGGCAATTCACGCCATGTTTTCTTAGGTGCTAATATAGCTGGCTCACTTTCTAACGCTTTAGCTACGTTACCCGCTATATCAAAGTTAAGTTCACTAGGGAGTTCCTTGCGTAAACCATCACGGATTAAATGATAGTTTTTCCATTTTTGCATTAAATCTGCATCACCTTTAACCGCCTCAATGACATCATCAGAAGACAATTCTTCTCCATCAATTAAAGCTGATAAATTTTCAAATTTTTGCGACATACAATATGGTTCCCGCTAATTTAATTCTTATATTAATAAATTTTGGCTTAATAAACCAAACTTAATCGTTCATAAGTAAAGGTTGAATAACTTTATCTAATGCATCTCGTGCCCTAAAGATCCTAGATCTTACTGTTCCTACTGGGCAATCCATAACATTAGCAATCTCTTCGTAACTCATTCCTTCCAGCTCACGCAGACTAATTGCCATACGTAAATCCTCCGGAAGCTTATCCATCGCTTCAAATAACAACTTTTCCATTTGTTCGGACATCAAACTTTTTTCTGGCGAATTATTTTCTTTTAAAGCATCACTGCCATCATAATAATCCGCTTCTTCGGCATCAACATCATTTGCCGGTGGCTTTCTCCCTTGAGAAACCAAATAATTTTTAGCGCTATTAACCGCTATTCTATATAGCCATGTATAAAATGCGCTATCACCTCTAAAATTGGGTAAAGCTTTATACGCTTTAATAAAGGCTTCTTGTGCTACAT
>NZ_JBPOFP010000106.1:0-15793 GCF_051252315.1 Paraglaciecola sp.
TATGATCCGTTAGTGGACGCCTCTGACCATGAAAAAATTAGTCAAGCATTGAATACTTCTAAACAGGCATTAGAGGTGAATGCATCTAAAACCTTGGATCACATGGATTATTTAAAAAGAATTAAATTTTAGCTAACAGTTGGAGTTAACAGCCCAACTGACTGGCAATTTTATTCCCAGTGTTTTTAAGCTGCTGCAAGATATCTAGTTGGCTATTGTCTTGGCCTAAATGAGTATTTAAGGTAGGCACCACTAAACAAGCAATCACTTTTCCATCAGGCTCACCTACAATTGTCGCGTGATCTGACACACCTTCGATAAACGGATTATTGGCAATTAAATGACCATTTTTACGGATCTCGTCTAATTCTAATTCAAGTTGGTGTTTTTGTGGCGCCGTATATTCTGCATAAACTTCACAACGTTCAAGGATCATTTCTCGAACAGCTTGATTACTATTGGCTAATAACACTTTGCCTGAATTAGTCTGCAATGTTGGAAACAAAGCACCTTCTGCAATATTAAGAGATACCGGCACTTGAGATCGAGCTTGGACTAACACCATAGTTTGACTCTGATACAAGATTGTTAAATGACAAGAGTGTCCAATAGAAACAGCTAAATCTTCCATGTGTGGCATGGCACACTGACGTAATTGGTCGATAGGTGATATACGTCTAGATAAGTTATACATTTTTAACGAAGCACGATAATGACCAGAAACTGGCTCTCGAACGAGATAACCGCGCCCCTCTAAATTGACCAATACTCGATATATCTCATTTGGCCCTCGATTTAGCGCTTGAGCAATTTCAGTTTGAGACTTAGCCGTTTCTTGATCAACTAAATACTCCAATACATCCAATGCTTTATCTAAAGCGGGAACCGCATACTTATTCTTTGGGGCGTCCGTCACGTATCTCTATCTACAAAACTAGTCTTAATTCAATCCATTAGAATAACATTAGCCCCCATACCAATCCATACAAAATACAATCCATAAAAATTAACTTAGGGAATCTACGGGTAAAATCAGTGTTGAGCTAAATTAATTGTTGTTATGCCATGCCTGAATAATTTTCTTAAGTTCAAAATAGGCCGCTTTTTTATTTCTATTGTGATCCACTATGCCCCATTCTCGGTAACCAGATTTAGGGGTACCTTTGTAGTTACTGCGATAATCATTGTATGACCAAACCGAAAACCCTGTGAGATAAGAAAATTGTTTTAATGTAAGTAAATCGTCTATCAACTTTTTATCAAATGTAGAATCTTTATCACCACCGATTTGCCCAATACCTATTTCAGATAAAAATATGGGTTTACCAGGAAATTTGTCATGAGTGTTGACTACTTTTTTAACTGCATTGCCATAACTATTGATGGAAATAAAATCGACTTTTTCGAAAGGTTCGTTACTCATCTCAGCTAAATCACTGTAAGCTGTGATGGATACATAAGTTTTTAACCTAGTTGGATCAAGCACTGCAACGTAATCTAACATTGAATCAACATAAGCGTATTGTTTGGGCGTAAGGGTCTTTTTACCCCATTCTGGCAACGGATCTCTTAATTCATTCCCAACACTCCAACCCACAATAGATGGATGATTAAAATCTCGTTCTATCATTTCTTTTAACCAAGTTTTGGTTAAGGGGTTATGTGCAAATGAATTAGGATCATCATCTCCCCAAACCGGTATTTCCGCTACTAATAAATATCCCATTTCATCGGCATAATTTAATAAGGTTTTAGAATACGGAGCATGCATCAAGCGAGCAAAGTTTGAGCCTAGTGATTTAATGTCATCAAGGTCTGACTTAATTAAATGTGCAGGCTCTGTATTGCCAAATTTAGGGTGATCATGTACCCGATTAACTCCTATGGTTCTAATAGGCTGATTGTTTAAAAAGAATTGCTCACCTTTCACTTCAAATTTACGAATACCAAATCGCGTATTGTCCGTATCGAGGTTTATTTCTGCTTGACTAACGGTTGAACTAAGTTGATATAAGTTCGGCTTATCCGTACTCCACAATTCAAATTTTGATAAAGGTTCAATAAACTGAGTTTCAATCTCGTGGTAAGCGTTAGCTGGAATATTCGCCTTTAACGATAAACGTTTATCAACTTGCTTTTCTTTTTGACTGCTACTTTTATCGCTATTTTTATCACGACTAATACCCCGGCGGCCAATTTCGCTATTTATCTCAATACCCTGCTGTTTGTCTGAATAATTTTGTAGTTTATATTTAACAGAGAAGACAACTCGCTGTTTTTCAAAATCAGGAATGGCAGAAACATGTTGAAAAGCAACTCTCACCTTATTATCAGCAAATAAAGTCACGTCTCTACTAATTCCGCCCCAAGCCCACCAGGCTCCTCGTTTAAAGGAATTATCTGCCATAACCACTAAAGAGTTGGCTTTTTCAAAGTAGGCGTTTTCAGACACATTAAATTCAAATGGTGTATAACCACCCACATGTTTTCCTAGATATTGGCCGTTAAGCCAAACATGAGCAGTTTGATATACGGCGTCAAACTTCAGTCGGATATTTTTGTCTTTCCAATCTTCGGGGATCGTAAACGCACGTTGGTAATAAGCTTTGCCTGAATAATTAGCATACCTTTTGGTAGTATCCCAGTTCCCCGGTACGGTTAAAGTATCCCATTGACTAAAATCATCATCTAATAAGTGCTTATGAGTAGGAAAGTTTTGGTTAGTAAACTGCCACTCTCCATTAAGCGACAATTTATCATTAAGCGATATGTTTCCATTTACCGCTAAAACCGGTGACTGAGCGAATACATAATTTAGTTTTAATAAACATGTTATTAGTAGAATAAGTAACACAAAATTCTTTTTGGAATACATTGTCACTCGTCTATTAACTGGTAGCTTCGGATGGAACTCCACTGACTTTGTTTATCATGAGTCGAACGTTTTAACTTAAAGTAGACGAGGTTTTTATTAGTGACTTGATTACCTGATTGAACTGGTAGATCCGCCACTATCATTCCTCTGCCTGTTGTATCAGCTGAATAATTAAGCTTGTCTGACGCATACCCATAATGCAGAGTGTAACCTTTATCTTCGATGCGCCCATCAAAACCAATTATGAGTTTATTATCTTCACTCATGGCATGCCAAATAACCGGTGGCAGTAATCGACTATTCAAGGTTACTTCTATGGGAGTAGATCCAGCACTCTCCCCCGCCCCATTAACGGCAACTAATTCTAAATTCAAACTAGTATCACCACTTGGAAAATCTACATCAATATAAGGGTCTAAGGTTTTCTTCGTTGTTATGATTTGGCCATTAGATCGAGTTATTTTAAGGTAGTGTCCCAAGCTTAGTGACGTCGTTTCTGCTCTATCAATTTCAACTCGCACTTTTGCCGCACCTAGATTATCCACGCCGCTTTGTACTGTCGTGATAACAGGCTTGTCGGGCACAATAAAATCGTGAGAATGTTGATATCGAACAAAACCATTTTTAGAGACAAGCTGAACGCTTAAGTTAGCCCCATCAATAACCGGTTCCCAATTAAGCTTACCGGACCAAGTGGAACTATTTGGAGTCAATGTTTCAAGCTGTTGCTCATATTGTTCGACTACACTCCCCTTTTTATCCAGCACCTGCCAAGTTAATCGATAATCTCGCATGGTATAACTCGGGTAATCGTCTGCAGCACGCACATCAAATGACACATTGGCTTTACCCTGGTTTTTATCAATATGAGATAAACTAAAATTATTAACCGGACTTAACCCTTTTTGCACTGTGGCAAATCCTTTACGTTTTTCACGCCAAACGTTAACCACGCCCCAGGCACGATTTTCTGACTCTAAACTCTGTGAATAACCACTTCGGTAATCGTTATAAGTCCAGATAGCGGTCCCAACCACATGGGTATTTCGCCCTCTAATCATGTCATGCCATTGTTCAAAGTGAGGGACATCATTATCTAAGGATTCACTCGTAAAACGACCAAGGCCATATTCTGAAATAAATAAAGGTTTGCCCGGCCACCTTTGGTACAAAGGTTTTAATACCGTTTTTTCTGGATTATTTTGATAGATGTTTTGCATCATCAAATCAGAAAGCCCCATAGGATCATTTTCTGGCGTGTCGGGTTTACGATAGCCGGTATTACTGACGTTAATTGCCAATCGATAGGGATCTAATTTTTGCTTAACATAATCCAGCATAGTTTCTACATATTGATAGTGCTCAGACAATTCGTTACCCACACTCCAGCCAATAATACTAGGGTGATTAATGTCTCGCTCAATCATTTCAGAGACCCATTGTTTAGGTATCTTGTATTCTGGCGCGACCAGTTCAGGATTCGTCAGCTCCCTTATATTCGCTTCTTCTACAATTAAAATGCCGTATTTATCACTCAGTTCAAGTAACTTTTTATTTTGAGTGCCATGCATAATACGCATAAAGTTTGCACCGGCATCTTTCATCAACTTTATGTCTTGCTCGAGAAGAGTTTCAGGTTCTGAACTTCCCCAATACCTATGATCACTAACCCGATTAAATCCGCCAATACGCACAGGTTCGCCATTAAGTAACATCTGACTTTTTGTTAACTCAATTTTTCGTATGCCAAAACGTTCTTTTTTACCATGGACAAGTTTGCCTGACTCAGTAATCGCCCCCATAAACTGATATAAGTTGGGGTCATCAAAATGCCATAACCTAACCTGTTCTTTGGTTAGGCTAGTTGTTAAATCAAATTCAATAGTTTGATTAGCCGGAACTTCGAATGCATGAGATATTTGCGTTAAAGCATCTTTGTTAGTGTTTGACTTAACCACAGGAAAACCATTAAAAACAGCACCTGAATAGACCAATTTACGCAGTGTATTTGAGTTATTTTCAACCCTTACTTTTAACGACAATTCAGCATTGCCATTAGTTAAGTCTGGATTTGCATGGACATATTGGTATTTCACTCTCACATCAGCACTTTTTACTAGGCTGACGTCACGAATAATTCCGCCCCAATTCCAAGTAGCGCCTACTATTGCACTGTTATCTGCTTCTACAGCGAGTACGTTAGCTTGGCCTTTCTTTAATAAATGACTCACCTCAAATTCAAATGGTGTAAACCCACCTTGATGACGTCCCAAATATTCGCCATTCAAATAAACCTTGGCGATATGGTAAACCCCATCAAACTTTAATCGTACTTTTTCATTAGCGGACAATTGCCAACTTGACGGCAAGTCAAAGTGTTTGCGATACCAAGCCTTACCTGTGTAAGTACTATATTCATTCAGCATGCCCCAATGCCCAGGCACTTTTAGATCAAACCAATTATCATCCCGTGTTGATGGTTCAAAAGCTTTTTGTTTTTGTGCCAAAGCCTGTTGGTACCTATCTGTTGCAATAGGTCTAAGCATGACTGCATCAGCCACAACAGTTCCTTTATCAACACTATTTACTTCAATATAATTTTTATTATGCTCATCAACTTTAAATATACCTAAACTAATCCAACGACCGGGGCGATTACGCTGGCTAATATATTGAGTATCCAATCCCGCGGCATGTTTAACGCTAATTTTAGAATGTAAACTGATACCAAATGGATAAAAAATGAAATGTTCGTAATAACCGGCCGCCACTTTCGGAAAAGTAAACTTAACATTGACCTCTGGATCAAGCTCAGCATAATAATGTTGTAGGTAGTCCTTACCCCACATTTGACTAGCACGTTCTGGAACGTTTTTTACTTGCCAGCTGCCATTTATTTGGACTAAATTTTTATCAGTGTTATCAATTACAATATCTTGTTTTGTCACTTCAACGTCTCGGTAACTCGAGCCATCACCTATGAAGGAATTGAATTTCCAATTACCGTTAAGTGACAAGGCCTGCTCGGACTCATCACTTATATTCGAAGCATGAATAGCAGCAGTTGTTTTAGTACTCTCCTGACTATTACATGCTGTAAACAATGCAACAAAGCTTCCCGCTAACACTAGGATGCTGAATAACTTTTTAATACGCATAATAATCACAGCCTTATTGTTCACTTTGTTTAGCAGCTTGTCTTGAGCGCTCAACCATAGTCTTCTTAGCGTTACCTAGTCCCATGTGCTCAAAATAGATATCAGGCTTTAACCAAATATTAGGGGATTTAAATAATGGCTCATGTACATCAAGACTTAAATCACAATCAAAGCGCAACAGCTCAGTGTGAAACGGACGCTTTTCACCAAAGTTAATAAAATGACTTATGCCCCAAGTTACACCTCTACCGTATTCTGTATTAGTAAAAGCATCTGGCGTGTGGGCGCCACCGGCAACTGGAGGCATAGAAATATTGGCATCTACATGAAAGTTCATACCATCTTCAGCATATTGCACGGTATTACGTTCAATACCGTCACGAATGATGACCCCTGCCACGCCTTCTTTAAATGGAAAATAAAAGGTTTCATGTCCAGAATTGACCACAGGATTAAGAGGATACTTTTTGAATTCGCCTAAAGGTGAATCTGCAATAGCTAATCCATGGGCCACATGGTAATTACTACGATTATCTGACCACTTATTGTAGGTCGATTTAAAGTACATGTAGACCTTACCCTTGTAGACAATTGGCATTGGATCATGAATCAGGTTTTGATCCCAATCTCCTTTTTTGCCCGGTGTCACAACGGCTCTATTCACCGCAGTCCATGGACCTTCAGGTGAGTCAGCCCAAGAAGCAACTACAGTGCTGTGATCACCTTTCAAACCACTAGGCTCGTTAAAGGCCTGGTAATACAAATAGTATTTACCTTCCCATACTAAAATATCAGGAGTGGCAACTGATCTATGACCAGGATTAGGTTTTGGTGGTCTAGGCACTGCCACACCTTGTTCTTTCCAAGTTAAGCCATCACTGCTTGTGGCATACCAAAGCTCGGCTAAATCCCAATCGGTACTGGGTATCGTATCCGTTGCAAGTTCAGCACGTTTTGAACCTACTGGCGGTACTTCGGTATGTCGTTTTGTGTACCAGATGTAATATTTTCCATCCACTAAAATAGGCCGAGAAGGATCACGCCTAGTAATGGTTCCATCACCTCCGTTGTAATCAAAACCTTCTAACTTGGTATATTTAAACTGACTAAATAACTCACTGTTTTGTGGCCGGGTAGCTGAGTAATCAAACATTCTTGACATAGCAGGGCTAAGGGGAATATCTGGTTTGTTTTTAGGAACGGTATGGGGAAATGTTTGTGTCTGACTTGCTTGTTTGGACGCTTGTTTAGCGTCATTTACGCCGCAGCCAGCAAGCAAACAAACCAAAGATAGGCTATAGGTTATCAATTTAAATTTCATTGGTATATTCTCCAACCGAACAGTCATCGGTATCTTTCTTAATATCTCTTAATATGTTTTTAAACTGGGTTATCTGATCAATCATGTCTTAAGTCAAACAACCCAATATTCAAAGCGCGTTAAATAATTATGAACAATTCATCTGTGTAATTATTATTTGTTTAGATGTTCAATAGGTAACAAGGGCATATGCACATTAAATGAATGCTCTCGCGTCCTGTCTGCAGCACAAAACAAAACCGCTGGTTTACCGTCTTTAAACCAGATTTGTGGTCTTTCTAAATGATTGAGTTGCTCCATACCTGATTGCCAATTTACTTGTAGCTTAGACACCAAAGCTCTCTCTGCTTTATTCCAATCAAATCCATCTTTTGAGGTAAATAACGCCAGCGATTTACCTTGGTTAGTAAATACACCACGCATATCTTTTACTATGGCCCAATATGCATCGTCTTGATGCCAAATAAATGGGTCTTCAGCAGGAAACTTTTCTCCTTTAGCAGTAAATACTGGCTCTGGATGTTTAACAAATGGCCCAGTGGGAGAAGATGAAGTCGCAACCAAGTGCACAACTGGTCCACCTCCCGGTAAGGGTCGTTTTTTAGCCACGGCTTTATATACCATTAAAAACTCGCCATCTGGTTTTTGCAATATTGACGGATTACTTACCATCAACGCATCCCATGCTTCGTCATTGGGACTAACATCTATCACAGGAGTATCAAATCTTTTCCAAGGGCCTGATGGATTATCAGCTACTGCAACTCCAATTCGTTGATTATTGCGGTGGCTGTAATTAAAGCCTTTCATGGCCTTACCGTCACCGGTATTTCCCATGTAATACAAATAATATTTACCATTAAATTTGTGTACTGTGGGGTTATGAGTATTTAACCCGTCCCAATATTCAGCGCCTCGCGCTGGTAATGCCACGCCTTGGTGTTTAAACGGGCCAATTGGACTACTTGCAATTGCATGAGCCACTTCTGAGTGAGTTAACCAAGCATTATGGCCTAAACTTTTTGGCCATCGACTGTAAAAAAGATGATATTTACCATCATCACCAGAGACCAAACTTGCGCCCCAAATAAAGTAATCTGGATCAATAAACACAGCTGCGTCTGGAACAGTTTGCAGCATATTTTGAAAATCCAACTGTGACGACACCCCTTCTTCTTGAAAGTGTGAAAAACTACAAGCAGTCAGCAGTAGGCTTAGTAATAAAATGACGGTTTGTTTATTCATGTATTTAATTATCTATATGTTTAAGACTAATAAATTGTTAAAGCCGGGCACGTGTTTAACATACCCACCCAATATTTTTAACACAAAACGTTGCTATAAGTAAAACAAAATGAATTTTAAATTTATATTACTGAGTTTAAATTTACTTTAGACAAACCACTAAGTAAGATAAAAATATAAGAATACTGACCGAATCAAAATGGAAAACACTAAAAAGAAGGTTCAATTGAACCAAAGCTTGATCGACGGCATCGCCACCTTACAAGAGTTGGCTTTATCAAAAGATCCAGTGGGTTGCCGTGAATTAGCAAGACGATTAGACATGGAACCCACTCGTGTGAATCGCTTATTACAAACGCTAGATCATATCGGCATAGCCCGTAAAACGCCGAAACGTAAATACACTTCAGGTTCCGGAATGCATGTGTTATCCGCTCAATCACTGTTTGCATCTGGCTTAATTAATAAAATTGTTGAACCTTTAGAGTCTCTACGAAAATTCAATTTAATCGTAGCCTTAGGTATGTTGTGGCGTGACCATGTTAGTTACTTGTATCATGCTGAGCCTAACATGGACTCAGTTAATGCGTTGGGCAGACTGGGACTTTACCCTGCTTCGAAAGGCGGAGTGGGCATGGCGCTGCTAGCCCAACAAACCGACGAACATATTGCAGCACTGTATGATCAAAAAGGTATTGATGGATATGAGACTGGATTAGACCAACTCATGGTGTCAATTAATGCCATTAGACAACAAGGTTACTCTTATATCGAAACACAAAAAGACACACATACTCTGGCTGTAGCAGTAGGAAAACCGGCATTTTGCGCCATAGCTTTATCTGGTTGGATCCCTGAGTCTTCCATTCCAGAGTTAGTTAAAAGTCTTAATGACGTGGCCTTGATCATAAACGAGATCCCTCACTAACCTCCCGATCTCTTGCCTCTTCACTCTTCCCTGCATACCCCGCTTTTCTTTGTTAACACATTGTTTTACCAACTTTTTATAGGAGATAAAACGATGTGGCTTCATATATGGTGTATCAATTTAATAATCTCACCTTGTCTACAAATACCCTTGTTGCTACTATAGTCACATACAGCAATGTACATACATTTGAGTTTGTTAAATGAAAAAAGAAGCTTTTAGCCCATCCTTACGTCAAAATCGCTCGGTTAAGCATAATACCGAAATTGTCATCGCTGGCGGAGGGTTAGCAGGAGTGTGTGCTGCTATTGCGGCAGCCAGAGAAGGCAGTAAAGTTATCTTAATACAAGATCGCCCAGTACTTGGTGGCAATGCTTCAAGTGAAGTCCGTTTATGGGCACTAGGCGCAACTTCCCATATGGGTAACAACAACCGTTGGTCGCGAGAAGGCGGCATTATTGACGAGATAATGTTAGATAACTTGAGACGAAATAAAGAAGGTAATCCGATCATTTTTGATACGGTTTTATTAGACAAGGTAGTAAGTGAAGCTAACATTACCCTTTTATTAAATACCGCTGTTTACAAAGTCAATAAGTCTTCAGACACTCACATTGAAAGCATCGAAGCTTTTTGCAGCCAAAACTCTATTCATTACCATATTAAAGGCAATTACTTTTGTGACGCCACAGGAGATGGGCTAGTTGCCTTTAATGCTGGAGCCTCATTTAGAATAGGTGGCGAAGCCCAAGAAGAATTTAACGAAAAGTTAGCGCCTAAAGAATCCAGTAATGAATTGTTAGGTCACACTATATTTTTCTATTCAAAAAGCGCAGATAACCCAGTTGAGTTTATCCCACCTTCTTATGCTCATTTAGATGTAGAAAACACCATTCCCCGCAGTAAAATCATGAGCGAAGATGATGATGGTTGCCGCCTATGGTGGATTGAGTATGGGGGAATACACGACACCATTCACGAAACCGAAGAAATTAAATGGGAACTGTGGCGAATTGTATATGGCCTTTGGCACTATATTAAAAATAGTGGCAAATTTGAAAACACAGAAAACCTTACACTCGAATGGATTGGTACTGTTCCTGGTAAACGTGAAAGTCGTCGCTTTGAAGGCGAGTACATGATTAAACAACAGGACATTGTAGAACAAAAAGAATTTGACGATGCTGTGTCCTATGGTGGTTGGGCGATTGACATTCACCCTGCTGAAGGGGTTTACAGTGACAAACCTGCCTGTAGCCAATGGCATTCAAAGGGTGTGTATCAAATCCCTTATCGCTGTTTTATTTCAAAAGACATAGACAATCTGTTTTTTGCCGGCAGAAATATAAGTGCCACACATATGGCCTTTGGTTCTACTCGTGTGATGATCACCTGTGCCCATGGAGGCCAGGCCGTGGGTACAGCTGCGGCCCTTTGTCAGGAATTAAACCTAAAACCAAAAGAACTATTAACCGATGGAAGGATGACTAGGCTACAAAATCGCTTAAATCGCTTTGGTCACGGCATACCCAACATGCCTTTGGATACAAGTAAGAATTTAATCTCTCAAGCTCAAATACTTGCCTCCAGCGAATTAAGTCTAAAAAACATTCCTGACGATGGCCAGTGGTTAACGCTAAACCAAGCAGCAGCTCAGTTATTACCTTTTAGCGCTGGCAATGCCAGCAAAATAACGGTTCAAGTAAAAGCCGCTGCCCAAACCCAACTAAGATGTGAATTAAGAGTCAGCGAAAAACCCTATAACTACACCCCAGATGTTAGCCTAAAAACTTTAGATTTTTCGCTCTCGGCTGGCGAACAAAGTATAGAGCTAGATTTTTCTGACGTTGAAACCACCCAACAATATGCTTTTGTAATTTTTCATAGTAATGCAGAAGTCGAGATAAAAACCTCGGGATATAGAGTAACAGGCTTATTGAGTGTATTTAACAAAGTCCACAAGGCCGTGTCTAATAACGGCAAACAAGAAATGGATCCAGTATTTGGCATAGATTCATTTGAGTTTTGGACACCAGAAAGGCGACCCAAAGGCCACAACATCGCCATGTCTATCCAGCCAGCGTTAACTGCTTATTCGGCCGATAATCTCAGAAATGGATACATGCGACCTTGGTTGCAAACCAATGCTTGGGTCGCAGAACCCAAAGATCCAAATCCTAGTATTACCCTTAAATGGCCTGAGAAGAAACAAATCACTGGATTAACCTTACACTTCGATACTGATGCCGACCATGCCCTTGAAACGGTATGGATGCACCATGCAGATAAGATCATGCCGTTTTGTGTGCAAGATTACGCCATAAAAACCAAATCCGGTGAGGTATTGTTTAGTCAAACCCAAAACTACCAAACTGTGAATAAAGTTGAATTTGACGAGCCACTATTTTCAGATGAGATAATCATCGAACTTACTCATCCAAGTGCACATACACCAGCCGCATTATTTGAAATAGACGTGTTTTAGGAGTTGTTATGAATACTATTGATATAGGTGTCATATTAATATTTACCCTGCTGGTAGTATGCTGTGGTTTTAGCTTCTCCAACTCTGGTAAAAATACCAAGTCTTTTTTCTCCGCAGGTGGTGCATTACCTTGGTGGATGAGTGGCCTGTCTTTATACATGAGCTTCTTTTCTTCAGGTACTTTTGTGGTGTGGGGGTCTATTGCTTACACCTCGGGATGGGTCTCGGTAACAATTCAATGGACCATGTGTATTGCCGGTTTCATCATTGGTTTTTTTATTGCCCCAAGGTGGCAACAAACCAGAGTCATGACCGCAGCACAATTTATTCAACTACGCCTAGGTAACAGCTATCAAAAAATATATTCAACCATATTTTTAACCATATCGGTTTTATCAACCGGTGCATTTTTGTATCCCGTGGCTAAATTGATTGAAGTTACCACTGGCCTACCACTAAATGTCACCATTATTGTTTTGGGACTGATCATACTGGCCTATACGGCCGTTGGTGGGTTATGGGCGGTAATAGTCACAGATATTTTGCAGTTTGTGGTACTCGCTGCTGCAGTGGTCATTGTGTTACCTCTTGCCCTAGGTGAAGTTGGCGGCATCAACAACTTTATCGACAAAGCTCCTGAAGGTTTCTTTAACTTAGTCAATAGTGAATATACCTGGCCATTTATTTTTGCTTTTGGTTTATATAACTTATTTTTTATCGCCGGTAACTGGGCCTATGTGCAACGTTATACCAGCGTAGCCAACCCAGCAGATGCAAAAAAAGTCGGCTTACTATTTGGCAGTTTGTACATTATTAGTCCAGTCATTTGGATGTTAGCCCCAATGATTTACCGAGTATTACATCCTGACTTGCAGGGCTTAGCAGACGAAGGCGCTTATTTGTTAATGTCAAAACAAGTCTTACCTTTAGGTATGCTTGGCTTAATGTTAGGGGCAATGATATTTGCTACTTCTAGCTCCATCAATACCACCTTAAACATTGCCGCTAGTGTGATCACCAATGACTTATACAAACAAATTAAACCTCAAGTATCAGAACAACAACTGGTCAAATTTGGTCGCATCGCCACCATACTGCTAGGTATAGGTACAATTATTATTGCACTATTAGTGCCTAAACTCGGTGGTATAGTCGAAGTGGTCATGAGCCTTGCGGCATTAACTGGTGGCGCCTTATTTTTGCCACCCATTTGGCTGCTTTTCTCCCGTTATCAAACTGGGCCAACTATATTAACCACCTCGTTGATCACACTAAGCATTAACGCCACATTTAAATTTATCACCCCAGTGTTATTTGAGTTCTCCTTAGACCGAGCAGAAGAAATGTTAGTGGGTGTTCTGACTCCCGTTATACTACTAACCGTTTTTGAAATCATATTACGTATTCGAGGTAATGAGTCAGCTCAATTCCACAGCTTTCAAGCGTCCAGAGCTAAGCTAAAACAGCAAGAGCAAGAGCAGGAACAAGAACAAGAACAAAAACCAGAGCAACAAAATGGATCAGATACAGATGCTAGTGAAGCCAACAAAAAAGGCATTAAAGTTATCGGTTTCGGAATTACCGCTTCAGGGTTAATTATGTTAGGTATTTCTATACTTGCCGAAAAAGATGCCTTAGTGGTTGCAGTAGTGGCAGGTATTATATTGTTAATCGGCACGAGTATTATCTATAAAGCCAAACAAACATCTAATCACACTGACATCTAATTAAATTTAATAAGGGCTTAATGTAAGCCCTTTTTTGTCCCCACTTTTTTTACCCACTTCTCCTTCACAAAATGACTTGCTGGTTGAGTCATTGTTGATCTTTTATTCTTACATCTTTTATTCTCACATCTTTTTCTTTTATCTCTGGAAAATATAAAAAGGGCTCAACTTTATTGTTGACAATCATCAAAAACCGACTAACATTGTATTCATATTGAAATAACGAATTCATATAGAAATACATGTTTTTTTTAAAATTAGTTACCAAATTGGAGCCAAGCTATGCCAAATAAACTATTAACCCCAGAGCAAATTAAGGACTTTCATCGCGACGGTTACGTTATCGCCCGTGGTTTTTATAACCAAGCTGAAATAGAACGTTTACAAAACAAAGCGTTTAATGATGATTCTTTATACCAAAATGCTTGGGATAAAAAAGATGCGTCTGGTACTGTGAGTAAAGTTAGTCTTTGGCAGGATTTAGGAGATGATTTATATAGTCAATTCCCACGTGGCGAACGAATGGCAAAGTCAGCAGAGCAGCTCCTTAATGAACCTGTGTTTCACACAACAACCAAAATCATGATGAAAGAACCCTTTGTTGGCGGCGCATGGGAATGGCATCAAGATTATGGCTATTGGTGTTACGACAACTATCACTTATATCCAAAGTTACTTAGCGTAATGATCGCCATCAACGAAGCCACAGAAGAAAATGGTTGTTTAGAGGTATTAAAAGGCTCCCACCATATTGGCCGAATCGATCACAATAAAACTGGCGACCAAAAAGGGGCAGATTTAACCTCTGTAGAAGAAGCGTTAAAGTATCACGAACTGGTAAAAGTTGAACTTAAGCCAGGCGACACATTGTTTTTCCATTGTAATTTATTACACAAATCAAACCAGAACCGCTCTGAAAACCCTAGATGGGCAATGATCAGTGCATACTGCGCAGAAAGCAACAAACCTTACAAAGAAAACTCACTGGTTTACCGTCCACTTGAGACTGTTTCTGACGATGCCATTATGAACTGGCAAGAAACTGAAACAGCCTAGTTTCTCTATACAGTGAGTATAACTAATACCTAAATGTATCGTCATTGAGCCTACTCTTTGACGATATTTTTAAGTGCTTAATATTTGCAGATAACATTTACACATGGCATCCCTGCATTTTTTCAAGCAGCCCCTCTCCGGCTCGACTAACTTCTGATAACTAGCAAAGTGCCAACAGCAGACATTGGGATGACACTCCTGTTGACCTTTTAACTACAAGAGTGTTACCTAAGCGGTCATTGAAATAATCACGTAAACCAAGATATTGTCACTTTCATTATCGAGGGATTCAATTCAGTTTTGAAACTATATATTAATGGGCTATATTTTTGAAAAATCGGTCATTGTTGGACAATGGAAAAGGTAATAACGTATTAACCATTACTCTTCAAAGGTTGTTTTTAATGTTTATACTTATCATCAATTTAGGTAATATTCTAGGGAGTTACACCTAGAGGTATTAAAGGTTATAAATGAACAAATCTAAAGGTTTTACTTTAATAGAGTTAGTTATTGTTATCGTTATTTTAGGTATTTTGGCCGTTACTGCAGTACCTAAGTTTATAAGCCTCCAAAGTGATACCAACAAAGCTGTATTAGTGAGTGTTAAGGGAGCTATTAATAGCGGATCAGATTTGATTTTTTTAAAAGCGAAAATTCAGAACATCGTTTCAGGGAACCTATCTGTAAATGGCGATACAGTTCCAATTGAGGGTGGATATATGGTAGGAAGAGGAACGAGTTCGTTTTTAAAGGTGATGGATTTGTCTGGTGTCACCACAGGTTTAGCAATTACAGATGTTTGTCCAACTGATTTTTGTACTCATGGGAATGAAAGTACTATGCCTGATGTACTAGGTAGTACAGGAGGTTTAGGAGTATATGTTTGGCCGAAAAATTATACTGTAGATGATGATTGTTATGCTTATTATTACAATATTGAAGATGGAAGTGAGCCCTTAATTGGTGTTATAGAGTCAGGTTGTTAAGTCCTACCC
>NZ_JBPOFP010000107.1:0-15753 GCF_051252315.1 Paraglaciecola sp.
GGCATTTACTATGTCCCATCGTCCACCGTAATTGGCAGCTATATTCAGAGTTAAACCATCATTATTTTTTGTTAGTTGCTCAGCTTCTGTAACTTTTTTAATTAATTTAGGATCAAAACGACTGGTATCACCAATCACTTTTAAGCGAACATTATTTTTATGTAACTTTTTAACTTCACTGCCCAAAACAAGTTTGAAGAGTTCCATTAATACATTGACTTCTTCCGCCGGCCTGCTCCAGTTCTCACTGCTAAAAGCAAACAAAGTCAACGCATCTATCTTATTTTTTACCGCAAAAGACACAGAAGCTCTCACAGCCTTTACGCCGGCCTTATGACCAAAGGTACGGATTTTTCCTTTTTCTTTAGCCCAACGACCGTTGCCATCCATTATAATAGCAACGTGTTTAGGCTTAGAGACTTCCATATTTTGAGCTGTCGATTTCATTAACTAACACACGCCCTAATTATACTTCCATCAAATCTTTTTCTTTGATAACAAGTATCTCATCGACTTGTTTAACGTAAGTATCAGTTAACTTTTGAATAGATTCTTCACCACGACGGCTATCATCTTCACTAATTTCTTTTTCTTTTAACAACTCTTTAATGTCGCTGTTTGCATCACGGCGAATATTACGAATAGCCACTTTGCCTTGCTCAGCTTCAGCTCTAACAACACGAATCAAATCTTTACGACGTTCTTCCGTCAAAGCAGGCATAGGAATACGCATTACTGCACCAGCACTCATAGGGTTTAAACCTAAATCTGATTGCATGATTGCTTTTTCTACCGCTTGCGCAGCCGTTTGATCAAACACAGTTAACGCTAAGGTGCGTGAGTCTTCAGCAACAATATTGGCTAACTGTTTTAAAGGTGTCGGAGCGCCATAATAGGGCACCATAATGCTATCTAGTAAACTTGGGTGCGCACGACCAGTACGAATCTTTGATAGTTGCCCTTTTAGAGCCGCTACGCTTTTTTCCATACGCTGACGCGCATCATCATTAATTTCATCAATCACGTTAATCTTCCTACTAGCAAATTAATTTTATTCTGAATGAGTAATAAGTGTACCTTCATCTTCACCCATAATTACCGCTTTTAAACACCCCGGTTTATTCATGTTGAAAACTCTGATTGGCACACTATGATCTCTTGCTAAAGTAAAGGCAGCTAAGTCCATTACTTTTAATTCTTTGTCTAACACTTCATTATAATCAAGTGTTTTATACAGAATGGCTTCTGGATTTTTCGCTGGATCTGAATCATATACACCGTCTACTTTGGTGCCTTTAAGAATAACATCTGCTTCAATTTCGATACCACGTAAACAAGCCGCAGAGTCGGTAGTAAAAAATGGATTACCGGTACCAGCAGAAAATATCACCACTCGACCTGATTTCAACAAACTAATTGCTTCTGCCCAGTTGTAGTTATCACAGACTCCATTTAAAGGAATAGCAGACATCAAACGGGCATTCACGAAAGCACGGTGTAGCGCATCTCGCATAGCTAGACCATTCATAACCGTAGCTAACATGCCCATATGGTCACCTACCACGCGGTTCATACCTGCTTTGGCTAAACCTTCACCACGAAATAAATTACCACCACCAATAACTAATCCAACTTCTACACCCAATTCGAGTAATTCTTTAATTTCATGGGCCATGCGATCCAGCACTTTGGGGTCGATGCCGAAGCCTTCCTCTCCCATTAATGCTTCACCACTTAATTTTAATAATATTCTTCGATAAGCAGATTTAGATACTGTACTCATAGATTGGCATTTCCTTACGATGAAAAAGGCGATGATGGTTTAAATTATACATATAAAAAAGCACCTCAATTTGAGGTGCCAGTATTATACCCAAACAAGTTCAAAATGCATGTTTCATGCAAGAATTAAAACCGATTTAGGCATTTACAGCTAAGACTTAAGTGATTTAAGCCCAAAACCGTTTATTTTTTAGCCGCTTCCATTTGAGCAGCTACTTCAGCAGCAAAATCTTCTTCTTTCTTCTCGATGCCTTCACCTACTTCAAAACGTACGAAGTTGATAACATCCGCACCTTTAGATTTAAGTAAATCAGCAACAAGAATTGAAGGGTCTTTAACAAAAGGCTGACCAGTTAAACTGATTTCGCCAGTGAATTTCTTCATGCGACCAGTAACCATTTTTTCAGCAATTTCAGCTGGTTTTCCTGATTTAACAGCAATGTCCAATTGAATTTCTTTTTCTTTTGCTACTACTTCTGGAGCAACATCTTCAGGCTTAACAAATTGCGGGTTAGACGCTGCTACGTGCATAGCGATATCTTTCGCCAGCTCTTCGTCACCACCTTGTAAAATTGCAATTACACCAATACGAGCACCGTGTACATATGCACCAAGGTTATCACCTTCAACACTTATAACACGACGAGGGCTGATGTTTTCGCCAATCTTAGCAACTAAAGTATCGCGTAAATCGCTTACTTTAACGCCATCAATTTCTGTATTGTTTAAAGTATCCATATCATTGATTTTGTTTGCAGAAGCAGCTTCAATCAATTGAGTACCAAACTTAATGAAACCTTCGTCACGTGCAACGAAATCAGTTTCACTATTTACTTCCATCATAGTTGCTACACCGTTAGCAACTTTAGTCAAAATAACACCTTCAGCAGCAATACGTCCTGCTTTTTTAGCGGCTTTCGCTTGACCATTTTTACGCATGTTTTCTATTGCAAGCTCGATATCACCATCAGTTTCTACCAATGCTTTTTTACAATCGAGCATACCTGCGGCTGTACGCTCGCGTAATTCTTTAACTAGGGCTGCAGTCACTGCCATTTTCGTTTCCTCAGCAAATAATTTATTAAACATCTAAAAACAGGGGCTATCGCCCCTGTTTTATTTTTCTACAATAAACCGATAACTAAATTTTATAAGTTTAGAACCGGTTAAAAGCTTGTTGCTTATTCAGCAGCTTCTACGAACTCGCCTTTTTCAGCAGGTACTTCGTTAGTCTGATTACGACCTTCAGTAACGGCGTCAGCAGCAGCATTCAAATAAAGTTGAATAGCACGGATTGCATCATCGTTACCAGGTACGATGTAATCAACACCGTCTGGGCTTGAGTTTGTATCAACGATTGAAACTACTGGAATACCAAGGTTACCGGCTTCAGTAATTGCGATATGTTCGTGGTCAGCATCAACAACAAACAACACATCAGGCAAACCGCCCATGTTTTTGATTCCGCCTAAGCTGGTCTCAAGTTTTGTCATTTCACGCTGAAGCATTAACACTTCTTTCTTAGTTAATTTATCAAACGTACCGTCTTGGCTTTGTTGCTCAAGATCTTTTAAACGTTTGATTGACTGACGAACTGTTTTCCAGTTAGTCAACATACCGCCTAACCAGCGTTTGTTAACATAAAACTGGTCACATTTATCCGCAGCTTCTTTAACTGCATCACTTGCAGCACGTTTAGTACCAACAAAAAGAATTTTACCTTTCTTAGCAGCAACGCCACCAACAAAGTTCAATGCTTCGTTGAACAAAGGAACTGTTTTTTCAAGATTGATGATATGAACTTTGTTACGTGCGCCAAAAATGAAAGGTTTCATTTTTGGATTCCAGTAACGAGTTTGGTGTCCAAAGTGTACGCCTGCCTGAAGCATGTCGCGCATAGATACATTTGCCATTATATAGATTCCTCAATATGGGGTTAGGCCTCCATACATCCCAGTTCTCGATCCACTTAGATATTAGTCCAGCAGACACCCCGAAAAATGTGTCGATGTATGTGTGTTATTAATGCTAAATAAATTAGCTACTTCGCGATAATTAACTAGGTGTTACCACCACCATTAATTTCAGCGGTGCGCTTTATAGCATATACAGAAGTAGTATACAAGCATGTTGCTACGAAGCACATTACACGCTATACAAGTCTGCAGTGAAAAGTTAATATACAAAGATTAATATTATCTCATTTTACTATAGGAATACGACTTGTCTGCCACGATAAAAACAGCAACTGAAATTGAAAAGATGCGAGTAGCTGGGCGCCTTGCTGCCGATGTATTACAAATGATTGGCCAACATGTCAAAAAGGGCGTAACAACCAATGAATTAAACCAAATTTGCCATGATTACATAGTAGATGTACAAAAGTGTATTCCGGCGCCTCTTAATTATGGCAGCCCTCCTTTTCCAAAATCTATCTGTACTTCAGTTAATCACGTAATTTGTCACGGCATTCCTGCTGATAAAAAACTCAAAGACGGCGACTCAGTCAATATTGACGTGACTGTTATAGCTGATGGATATCATGGCGATACCTCCAAAATGTTTGTGGTAGGCAAACCTTCTATTTTGACGGAACGATTAATTCGTATCACTCAAGAGTGTTTATATTTAGGCATTAAGATGGTGAAACCAGGTGCGCGCCTAGGTGATATTGGATACGCGATTCAAAAACACGCCGAAAGTAACGACTATTCAGTAGTCCGTGAATACTGTGGGCATGGTATTGGGGCAAATTTTCATGAAGAACCTCAAGTTGTGCATTACGGAAAACCTAATACTGGAGAATCACTAGTAGCCGGTATGTGTTTTACTATCGAACCTATGATAAATGCAGGGAAACGTTATTCAAAAGTATTGCCTGATCATTGGACCGTTGTGACTAAAGATCGCAGTTTAAGTGCCCAATGGGAGCACACTCTTTTGGTGACTGAAACAGGTGTAGAAATTCTAACTCTGCGTGATGATGAAACAATAGATCGTATCATCAATCATTAAGGGCTAATTCACTGCTTTAACCATCTTATGACATTTAATTATTTGTCATAAGATGGGATTCACGTATTTTAACTCTTCTATTGCTATATCCAATCCTTACAAAAGGAAATTCAATTGTCGTTACAAAGCTTACTTGGTCAAATAAAACTCATAAACACTACTGATAATATTGCTGCTTATAAAACAATTGTGGCCAATAGTTATGAGTGGTTAGAAACAGAATTTGGCCAATCTGATATTAAAAGCTTAGTGACAGGCCGAGCAACCTTAATAGACAATTTACTGGCCCATATTTGGAAGTTAATGGGTTTAAATAAACAAAATAAAATCGCCTTAGTTGCGGTTGGTGGATACGGTAGAGGACAATTACAGCCATATTCCGACATCGATCTTTTAATACTGAGCAGCAAGTCCTTTTCTAAGGAACAACAAGAATCTATTGGCCAATTTATTACATTGTTGTGGGACATTGGTTTAGACGTTGGGCAGTCTGTTCGCACAATAAAGGAAACATTTTCCCAAGCGAAACAAGATGTCACTATCGCCACAAATTTAGTTGAAGCAAGGATTTTAACGGGTAGCCAAGATACCTTTGATGGATTAAATAAAAAGCTACAAGCCAGAGGTTATTGGAGTAGTAAAGATTTTTTCCTCGCTAAATATGACGAACAGATCGAACGCCATGGTAAATGTAAAGATACTTCTTTCAATCTAGAACCAAACGTAAAAGAAAACCCAGGGTGTCTTAGAGATATTCAATCAATTGGTTGGGTAGCCAAAAAACATTTTAAAGCAATGGAAGGCACTGAATTAGTCGAAGCTGGATATTTTACCCAACAGGAATTTGAAGAACTTATCGAATGCCGTGATGATTTATGGAAAATTCGTTTTGCGTTACACCTAGTAGCTGGGCGTAGCGAAAATCGCTTGTTGTTTGATTATCAACAAGACGTTGCAACAAAATTGGGCTTTGGCGAAAACACTAAAGCCAGCGTAGAAAAAATGATGAAAGCATTTTTCAGAACAGTACGCAGAGTCAGTGAATTAAACGATATGTTGTTGCAAAGATTTCGACAAGATATTTTAGAATTAAAAGTAAAAGAAACAATTGCTATTAATCAAAACTTTGAATTGTTAGACGGCTTAATAGCACCTAAACATCAAGAAGTATTCTCCACCCCAGAAGCGATTTTACAATTTTTACATCTCGTGGCAGACAACCCTAGTACTAAAGGGTTACATTCCAATTGTTTACGTTTGCTACGCCAAGCTAGGCGTAAGTATCATTCTCAATATTTTGCTGAAAGAGAAACCTGTCGCGAATTATTTATGTCGTTAATGAAGCATCCAGACTTTTTTGGCTTAGCTTGGAATATTATGCATAAACATGGGGTATTACAGGCTTATATTCCCCAGTGGGATCACATAGTGGGTATGATGCAATTCGACTTATTCCATGCTTATACCGTTGACGAACATACCCATAGATTAGTTAAAAACATTCATCACTACGGCCTACCAGAAAACACTCAATTTCCTCGTTGTGGAAATATAGTCAAAAGCTTGGATAAACCAGAACTGTTATTTATCGCTGCTATTTTCCATGATATTGGTAAAGGTCGAAATGGCGATCATTCAAAACTAGGCGCAGTAGACGTAAAAGAGTTTTGTATTACACATGGCCTTAATGAAAAAGATACTGAGCTCATTCGCTGGTTAGTTGAAAGCCATCTATTAATGTCTGTCATCGCCCAACGCCGCGACATCTATGATCCAGAAGTAATTAATGAATTTGCTCAATCTGTACGAACACGCAATAACCTAAATCACCTATACGTTTTAACGTTAGCAGACATTCGCGCCACCAATGACAATTTGTGGAATGACTGGAAAGCCTCTTTACTTCGCGAGTTGTACTTACTTACGCTAAAGGCCTTAGAAAACGGCCTAGAGTGTAAAGTAGCCTTGCAAGATCGCGTGCAAGAACATCAACAAAAAGCCCGTCAAATATTATTAGATGGGGGCATGAACGACACTCAAATCACCCAATTTTGGAAACGATTAAACAGTGACTACTTTGCCCGCTTTAAACCAGAACAAATAGCTTGGCATGCTAGTGTCATTTTAGCTTCTCACCCCATGACTGATGACTTTTTGTTAGTTGGTACCAGCGCCAGCACTTCAAAAGCCGGAGCTGAACTAATCGTTTATGGTAAAGATAAACCCAAAATGTTTGCCCAAATTGCGTCAGTTTTAGATAGTCGAAATTGCACCATTCATGATGCACAAATTATGCATACACACGATGGTTATATATTTGACAGCTTTATCATCCTAGAACAAAATGCAGACAGGATCACTTCAACTTCTCGTTTAAAAAGTTTACAAGAAGCGGTAGAAACTCAGCTCAATAAACCCGGCGAAGAACATAGCAATAAACGCAAAATGTCCCGCCAAATGAAACAGCTAGACGTTGCCACAAAAGTTCGGTTTTATCCTTATCAAAATAAAGGCACAATCGTTGAATTAGAAGCGCTTGACGCCCCTGGTTTGTTAGCCAACGTAAGTGAACAATTTGTAGAGTTAAACTTCAAGTTACATATGGCTAAGATTTCTACCATAGGTGAACGCGCAGAAGATTTATTTATCGTGAGTAATAATAATGACGAGCCACTGACCCAAAATGAACAGGTTGAACTCAGGAATCGTCTTAAAGAAAATTTAGACTAATGGACTTGGCATCTGAATAGTGCAATAAATTATTTTAATGGATTCAAAAAAAGCGCCAAATCAGGCGCTTTTTTGTTTGATATTCTATCGCTAATTACCCGCTTCTAACCAAGAGCTAAGCATAGTAGCAATACGTTTGGTATCTCCTTCCGCGTAAACCATTAGTAGCCTAGCCATGCCCTTTTTAGCCTTAACTTTAGGCTGTTGCCGTGTAAATAACTTAGCTAAAGGTGATTGGTAAACGCCTCTTTTAGATTGATTTACCATATATTTTTCCGCTACCTTTTTACTAACTTTCTATTCAAACAAAGCTTTGTGTAATGCGCACACTACATCAGAACTCGCTTCATCATTAACTAATAAAGACAAATTATGTGGGTTGGCACCATAACAAATCATACGTAAGTTATGCTCAGCTACCGCATTAAATATACGGTTAGAAACACCTGCTTCGCTATGCATGTTGTTTCCAACAACAGTCACAAGATCATAGTTATCTTCTACTAATACATCACAAAACTCGCGTAACTCATCCAATGTAGCTTTATTCAATTGTTCGACAACCGAATTAGCTGGGTTATCTAGCGTAAAAGCCACCGAAATTTCAGAGGTAGTGACTAAATCAACACTGAGTTTATGCTTAGCTATGATAGTAAAGACTTTTTGTAAGAAACCTTGAGCGTACATCATTTTAGGGGTTTTAACTGTTACCATAACCTGTTCTTTACGGCGAGTGATGGCTCGATAAGCAGGTTCTGTTTCACAATCTCTAACTATCCAAGTCCCACCTTTTTCCGGCTCTCTACTAGAACCAACAAACACCTTAATGTTTTTTCTTAAAGCAGGTTCCATAGTTGCAGGGTGCAGAACTTTTGCGCCAAAAGTGGCCATTTCAGCCGCTTCTTCAAAACTTAATTCAGGTAATGGCCTAGCCGCATCAGTAATTCGTGGGTCAGTTGTGTAAACACCAATAACATCAGTCCAAATTTCACAGGTTTTTGCATCTAACGCTTCAGCTAAAAGAGCGGCAGTAAAATCAGAACCTCCACGCCCTAGCGTTGTAGTATTACCCTGCTGGTCTGCCCCAATAAAACCTTGTGTAACAAATACTGTATTCGTTAAGCTTGGTTTCATTATTTGTTGGGTGGCAGTTTCAATTTCATTAAGTTGCGGAACAGCTTTGCCATGTTGGCTATCTGTTTTTAGTACATTTCGAACATCAAAGTTTTCTGCATTAACACCAATTTGTTGTAAAACTTGGCTAAACAACAAAGAAGACATTCTTTCACCATGGGACAACAAGGCATCTTTTAAATCTGCACGATGATTTATCTCTTCATGCAAAGCTAATTCAGCCAAAGAAGATAATAACTGCTCAAGTTTATCAGCCACCACTTCTGGATTGGTTAATTCATTCAAAATTGCAAGTTGAATGGTTTTAATTTCAGCTAACTTTTGTTTGATTTGATCTTTAGACATAGCGGTATGAGCAATGTCTACCAACAAGTTGGTTACACCTGCCGAAGCACTTACCACTACAACACGTGTATTTGAGTTATCTTTAATAATTTTGGCGCAGTTCTGCATAGAAGCAAAATTAGCTACACTTGTACCACCAAATTTAGCCACGTTAAGGCTAGTTAAATCTACATTACTCACTGTCTTATTCACTCATAATCAAACGCAAAATTGCTAGGGTAAAATAACAGTTTTTCCTTATAATTAAAAAACAAAAATATGACAAACCATCAGTTATTTTGGAATAGTATATTCAGCTCTGCTGACATATCCCTTCTACTTTGCTTTACGGTGAGAAGCTTTAGGTAAGTATCCTTTAACCATACTTGTTAAATGTAATTTATCTGATTTAAAAAATTGACATTCTCCTATTCACCCAGTATCTTCGGCGCCGCTATTCTAGGTGCCTATCGATAATGTATTCATTATCTGGATAGGGTAAACGGGAAGTGTGGTCAATTAAATTTCAATATAAAGTTTAATACAATTCCACCGCTGCCCCCGCAACGGTAAATCAGTCTATTCTAATTCTGATCTAGCCCGACACCGGCCTAATGATAGTTTCTACACGTATGGAGCGGCGGGCTTCATTAACATGTTAATACTATTAGTTTTTAGGTTGTTACTTTTTTAAAGCTTCAATAATTCAGCCTTAACCTTTCATGTATAACATCTTATATCCCCCCACTCTCAATCGTTTTACTTTTTTATTAGATTGAGGATTTTATGAAACACACACCATTAGCCGTAGCGATAACTTTAGCGCTAACCGCAATCCCTACTTTTGCTGATACACAGCAAAATGAAGAAAACACCATTGAAAAAATTGTTGTGGTATCAAGCCGCGTAGCAATACCTTTAAGAGAGATCGCGACCTCTGTTTCGGTAGTAACAAAAGCCGAAATCGATGCGCGTGGATATTCAAATTTAACTGATGTACTTAGAACAGAGCCTTCAATTAGTGTCACCAATAGCGGTGGAGCTGGCTCTTCTACCTCCTTACGAGTTCGTGGAGAAGAAAGCTATCGAACTCAAGTAAGACTAGATGGTATCGATATATCCGATCCTACGGGAACACAAATTGGTCCACAACTCGCACATTTGCAGAGTAGCAATATTTCTCGAGTTGAAATATTACGTGGATCTCAAGGTCTGGCTTATGGGGCAGATGCTGGCGGTGTAGTTAATATAAAAAGTGGTCAATACGAAGATACCTTAGCAGGAAGTTTATCAAGCGAATTTGGTCGTTATGATACCCGTAACCTAGCTGCTGATTTGGGTGGTGAAAATGAAAAGCTCGACTATTATCTGTCCGCATCTGATTATAAAACAAATGGCTTTAATTCTCGTTTAAATGACGAAAGTCAAGATAAAGATGGTTATCAAAATACAACGCTACACACACGATTGGGTTACCAAGTTAACGAAGGCTTAAAGCTTGGCTTTGTTGCACGCAACACTCAAGGTGATGGTGAATACGACAGTTGTTATGATTCGAGTTTCAATAAATTCAATGACTGTGATACCGCTTTCGAACAAAGCAACTTGCGCCTAAACGCTAATTATATAATTAATAGCTCAGAGCACGATATTGCTTATACCAAAACTTTAATCGAAAGAGAGTTTTTAACTCAATCTATATCAACCCGTTTATCCAAAGGTGAAATACAAAGAGTTGAATATATAGGTCGAACTAATTTAAACGACAATAATGATTTAGTATATGGATTTGATTGGAAAGAAGAGGCGATTACTTCTGTTTTACCTCTAGATGATCCTAACAAACCATTTGAAGAGCAAAGCCGGACAAACAAAGGTTATTATTTTGAATATCAAAGTGAGTTAATTACCAACCTGTTTGTTACAGCTGGAGTACGCCATGACGACAACCAAGACTTTGGTGAGCATACAAGTTTTCGTTTAAGTGGCGCATACATTTGGAGTTTAGGGAACGATGAACTGAAATTAAGAAGTGCTTACGGTACTGGGTTTAGAGCACCAAGTTTATTCGAAGTTAACTATAACCTGCGTCCATTTGCCCTACCTGAAGCGGCAGAAACACCACTAAAAGAAGAACAAACAAAAGGTTTCGAAATCGGTGTTGAATACACTACTCATAATGGAAGCCAATTCGAAGCAGTCTTTTTTGACCAAAAGATTGAAGACAGTATCACCTATACATTTGATCCTGATACCTATGCTGATGGTTATATTCAAGATATTGGCCAGTCAGAATCAAACGGCTTGGAACTCATTGCTGATATCAAACTAAACTCTGCCTGGGGTGTAACAGCTAATTATACATATAATGACGCAACAGACACCGCAAGTAATCAACGCCGCCGCCGACCAAAACATATTGCCAACCTTGGATTTTACTTCAATCAAAATAAATGGACTGTAGCTGCAAATATGCGTTTAGTGCAAAGTATTGTAGACAATGGTCCTTTGGAAGATTATGACTTGTTCGATCTAAGTGCACGATATCAAGTGAACACTCAACTCGAAGTTTATGCTCGCATTGAAAACTTTCTTGATCATGAATATCAAGATATCTCAGGATATAACACCTCTGGTGAAGCGGCTCACATAGGCGTGAGGTATCAATTTTAAAATAATTTAGACCTGTTAACCCCTTTCTTCATTGTGTTTCGTTACTTCAATGAAACCAATGGAGAAAGTCATAATGCAAAATCAACTTGTCCTTAATAATGAAACCCAAAATTTGGCGTCGATATTATTATCTATCATTCCAGCAGCTGGGATCACCTTTGCACTTTTTGCGGGCATGCAGAATTTAATAGCCAATAAATCAATTTCTAATAAACAGGCTAAACCCGCTCCCGTCATATCAATAGTTTATCAAGAACAAGACACGCCAGTTATCACTAGAACAACACTTAAGCCAAAACCAGAACCGCTTAAACTGCCTTTAGTTAAGCCGCAACTAATTAAAGAAGAACCCAATAAGGATTGGGATCCTAGCTTACTCACCCAAACAATGCCTATTCCAAAAATCAAAACTAATTTAAATAACAAATACGTTGCCCCAGGTGGTGATGCCCGCCCTATTGTGCGTATCCCACCTAAATATCCATTAGATGCGGCGAAAGAAGGAATAGAAGGTTGGGTTAAACTATCTTTTTCAGTTTCTAATAGTGGTACGGTAGAGAATATTCAGATCTTAGATGCGCAGCCCAAAAGAATATTCAATAAATCAGCAAAACGAGCTTTGGCGAAATGGAAATATAAACCGAATATTGCAAATGGCGTGAGTCAATCACAAGATAACCTGACCGTTATGCTAGAGTTTAAAATAAATGCTTAGAATCTAAAAAGACAATTGAGAAAAACGATACAGGATTTGTTCATATTAAGGAGAACTTATGAGCATAGCGTTAACTTTAAAATCTTTTGTATTAGGTCAACCCAACAATGAAGAATTGATGTTGGATTATGCAAAGTATGGCGATACAGCTGTGCTGACTCAACTTTACGAAACCTGTGGCAATGACTTATATCACTTTGTATTAACACTGTCTGAGCCGACTATAGCAAAAGACATTTGCCAAAAAACTTGGCTGAAAGTAATTGAAAAAAAGCACCTGTATGAAAATTCTGGTCAGTTTAAAGCTTGGTTATTTACCCTTGCTAGGAACCAATTGTTTGACGAATACAGACGACAAAAAAATGTCAGTGCGCAGATTGACAAACTTGTGTCCCATGAAAATGAACTTAATAACATTAGTGAACAATCGGGATTAGAAGCAATGTTTGACCGTGCCCTTCTTAATCTCAACTTCGAACAACGGGAAGCTTTTTGTTTACAACAGGAGGGCTTTAGTTTGCAAGATATCGCCAATATTACGCACGTGTGTACAGAAACAGTGAAAAGTCGATTACGTTACGCAAGAGATAATATTCGTAGTCAACTAAATGAGTTTAGGAAATAAAATCATGGCAGACCCAAACAAACAATCTGAGCCAAATATTGACCAGCTTTACAACCAACGTAAGGCTAACAACCTAGCTCCAAGATCCATTAAAAAATACATACTCTCTAAACGCGAGCAAACGATTAATCCACAAAAAGTAATTCAAAAAATAGGATTCATTGCCGCTACAGCCTGTACTTTAGTTCTATTTGGCTTAATTAGTGTTTACCAAATACAATCGTCAGAACCTACACTAGAAGCCAACTTTGTTACTATTCATACACTGAACCAGAATACGAGTTTACTGACTAACCAACGCAGTGTAATCAATCAAAAATACACTCAAGCCTATCAGGCATACTTAAAACAACAACGCTACTTTGCTCAACACCATCTTAAACAAGCTTCGCTAGAGTTTGTAGAAAATGGCTGGCGGCTTAAAACATGTGAAGACGACCCCTTACTCATATCAAACGAATTGATTACGGCATTAAGCAATATTAATCAGGTTGACCAAACACTAGCTTCTGGTGATGTTGTGAATATAGCCTTTGCCCAAAATGGCATAGTGTTGTCAATAAACTCAAGTTCTAAACCCCTAGTGTGTACTTAAACTTTAATATGGTTATCAAGTAATTAGTCTTAAATTTAGATTTATTGCTGCTAACAAAAACGCTACACTGTTAAGTGTCTTTTCATTGCCCCATTTCGTCGGAGAAATCATGGACAGAAAAATCGAAAAAGAAAACAACGTTAGCGATCGCAGTACCAGTCAAAAAGCCCTTCGTATTAACTTAGACGATAAAAAATATGGCACCATAGTAGAGATTGGAGCAGGTCAAGAGGTTGCTCGCCAATTTTTTCTAGCAGGAGCGGCAGCCGGTACAATAGCTAAAACCATGTCAGCATACGACATGAAGTTTTCTGACGCTATTTATGGTGTTCAAGAAGACAGACGTTACGTGAGTAAAAACCGTGTACGCGCAATGATGGAACAAGAATTTGATTTGGTTGTAGATCGTGTAGGTGACATTCGTTCAAAGTCATCCCGCTACTTTGCTTATGCAGCAACGGTTGCAGCCAAAAGCTTTAATCGAGATAACGAATGTCATGCTTGGTGTGGTATTCGCGTCCAGATGTATCCTGGCGCAGAACCTTCAAATATTGTGGTTCACGTGCGAATGCTTGACGACAATGCAGAAGCACAACAACAAGCTTTAGGTGTACTGGGTGTCAATTTGATATATGCCTCCTATTTCTATTATGAAGATCCTAAACAAATAATTGCGTCTTTAACCGATAATATGAAAGCTAATAGACTTGAAATTGATTCTATCGATTTCCAAGGTCCTTATTTTGAAGACATTGATAACCGAGCTATCAACTTACACTTAATTCGTAGTTGGAAGACTCGCGGCATCATGTTTAATCCAGATGGCAGCGTAGCGGTACCTGCAGAAATGTTATACAAAAAGAATGTACTGACTATTCGAGGATCTTTCAGGCCAGTTACTAATCTTAATGTAGATATGATTGAACAAGGTAAGAAAGCTTTTTATAACTTAGACGGAGTAGATAAAGATAACACCATAGCCATTGCTGAAATATCCCTTAATGATGCCCATGGTCATGATAACAACGTGCCAGAGGCTGACTTGGTTCAACGTATTCAGTTATTGAATTCATTGGGCTATAACGTAATGATTTCAGATTATACCCGTTACTTCTCGTTAAGAGCTTACTTCCGCCAATACACTAAATTACAAATCGGAATTGTGGTTGGCATGATTAACGTTAAGCAAATTTTTGACGAAGATTCATACAGAGGTGTTGAAGGCGGTATCCTTGAAGGGTTTGGTAAGTTGTTTCCAGATAATACACGTTTGTTCGTATATCCAGAACTAGATGAAAATGATGAAATCAGTGAATTTACTGATGTTAAAGTTCAAGAACACTTACGTTTCTTATATCGCCATTTATTAGAAAATGGATTTATATCAGGAATAGAGTGTAGTGATAAAGAGCTATTTCACGTTTACTCTCGAGAAATATTAAAGAAACTGACAAAAGGCCGTGGAGACTGGGAAACGTCTTTACCAGAGGCAGTTTCAAATGCCATCATCGATAATAAGTTTTTTGGGTATAGACCCCAAAAATAAACTATTTTAATCGACATTAACTGTTCAAATACAAAGGCAGCTGGCTAACCAGCTGCCTTTTTTGTTCTTTTTATAAAGGTCTTGCCAACGCGAGTACTTTCTTACGTGTTTCTGTATTAACAAAACCCTTATCTTTATAATTTTCCATAAGCTCGTTAATTGATCTTAAATGAGGTATCAGTAATTCTTTTTCTTTTGCCTTAAGATTAGCTCTATTAATAATCCGAATCATTTCAATCGTAGCACTATTAAGGCTAATATTTCTTCTAGGTGTGGGATTATCATGTGGTGTTGATAAACCCAATAGATTGATAACTTCCTGTACTACATCACCTGAATACTTAAACACACTGACCGTACTATTGCCAAAGACCTCTTTACACTCTTGAACAAAGCCCCGGTAATCTAAATGCTGATTAAACCACTTTATATCTAACATCTGTGAAAAACTTAAATCTTTGCCATAACATGGATTACTAGCTACCTGAGGGTTACGTATACACTGTTTATAATAACTTTCAGCAAATGCGACGGGCTCTCTGAACCAAACTAAAACCTGTATATCAAACAAACTCGTTAGCTCAGATAATAATGCCTTAGACTGACTTGGGAGA
>NZ_JBPOFP010000108.1:0-15678 GCF_051252315.1 Paraglaciecola sp.
CGCATGAACTATGGAGTTATCAATTAAGTTGGTGGCAATTTGTGAAAAAGTACCTGGATAAGTGGTCACCTTAATATCTTCATCACCTTTTAAAAATATACTGATATTACTTTTTCGAGATTTAGGCGTCATAGTATTAACAACATCTCTTAGGTATGACTTTAACTTAATCTCTCTCTTTTCATCATGAGATTGGTCTACTGCTACCATTTTAAAGTTACGGATCAAATCCGAAGCTCGCTCTAAGTTTCGTAAAATAAGGTCACTGCTTTCATTTATTTTTTGAAACCCTTCAAAGAACTTAGATTTGGTGATACTCCCTTCTTTTAAAGAACGTTGAAGCCTATTTGTCATATATTCCAGTTGGCTTGCTCCCGTAACGGCAATACCAATTGGAGTGTTAATTTCGTGAGCAATGCCGGCTACCAATCCCCCTAAAGCGGCCATTTTTTCTTTTTCTATTAGCTGTAATTGAGTAGATTGAAGTTGGCTAACTAAGCCCTCCAATTTTACGTTAGAATCAGTTAATGCTTGTGTACGTTCATTCACTCTTTCTTCTAACTTGGTTTTAGCATGATGTAATTCTTGTTGAACAGTTTTTAACTGTGTAATGTCATCATAAGTCCCCACAACACCAACAACTCTATCAAGGGAAGAAATAATCGGTCTTTTTGATGTTCTTAACCATATGGTAGTGCCATCTTGATGTGTCTGTGGTTCTTCTGAGCTAATCAAGTGTTCTCTAGTAATCATAGTGTTAGCGTCATCAGATCGATATAACTCTGCTTCTTGAGGAAATATATCAAAATCTGTTACGCCAGTGATTTCTTCAGGATCGGCTAAACCAGCATCATCAGAAAATGCCTTATTACATCCTAAGTAAAATGATTGTTTGTTTTTCCAAAAAACCCTTTGTGGCATTAGATCAAGTACTGTTTGATAAGTACGAAGTTTTAAATTTTGTTGAACGTATAGAACATGGTTGATTAAAACATTTTTAAAACACTGGAAAGCAGCCGGGAAAGTGGCGGCAAAGTTAACTTGCTCCTTGGATTGATAAACCACAACGCCTAATAGTTGCTCATCTTCAATAAAGGGAATCGCGAAACATGGTAAGTCTGATTGACTAAAGGCTACATTATCTGTAACGGGAATAATGCTCGCGCTTTGCTGTGTAAGAGGTATTTCAATTTCAGTGTCAGATTGTATGTAATCTTTATAACTTTCGGACAAATTTTCGAAGCCAATTACTTCCTCACTATGAACAGTTTCATTCTTATCTGATTGATATACATGCCCATTAAATTGACACTCATAATTATCCTGATCGGTATACACAGTAGTAACTTGAATTAAGTTAGTGTTTAGGAGCCCTGATAATAAATTGAGTGCAGGTTTGAAATTTTCCGTTAGCGAGAAGTCACTACTAGACTCTAGAGAAATCTGCTCAATAAATTTCAACTGTTGTTGCATCTATCTTTAATCCTAATAACGTCAGTTCCTTAGCCAGTTTAGTAAGTAAGCCCCCCCCATTCAATACAAAGCAGTCTAGTTCTTTAGTAGTAACAAACGGCGAATCTCGTCAGGTAAATCCCAAAATCTTAAAAACTTTTGATAAAATTTAAATTTATACTTTTAAGTTATATGCTTTAAGGCAAACGGGAGTTGACCCAATCCCACTTCCGCGTTACAAATACACTTATAATTTGTAAGTATACAATTTAAAGAATTTAATCAATGAAATACGCTTTTATCACTCTATTACTCCTGCTGGCAGCAAGACTGCACGGGTAGGTTGTAAGCAAGCGTAACGCATTTACAAAAACCCGTGCTAAGCACGGGTTTTTTTATATGTATTTTCATCAATATCACAGCAAGCAACAGAGCATTTTAAGGAGAAGGTATGTCTAACCAAGTTAAGATTTTTGACACCACCTTGCGGGATGGCGAACAGGCGCTACCGGCCAGTTTAAGCGTGAAAGAAAAACTGAAGATAGCTCTAGCCCTCGAACGTTTAGGTGTAGACATAATCGAAGCAGGTTTCCCTGTTTCTTCACCTGGTGATTTCGAGTCAGTACAGACCATTGCTCGTGAAGTTAAAAATGCTACCGTTTGTGGTTTATCTCGCGCATTAGCTAAAGACATTGATGCTTGTGGCGAATCGTTAAGAGTCGCTGAACAGTTTCGGATTCACACTTTTATTGCTACGTCTGAAATACACGTCAATACTAAGTTACGCAAATCTCAAGACCAAGTTGTCGAAATGGCAGTAAAAGCAGTTCAGCATGCTAGAAAATACACTGACGACGTTGAGTTCTCCTGTGAAGATGCTGGGCGTACTCATATCGATTATTTGTGCCGAATGGTAGAAGCCGCGATCACGGCTGGGGCCACTACAGTCAATATTCCAGATACAGTAGGTTATACAACACCGACTGAATTTGGCGGCATTATTCAAAACCTATTTAATCGAGTGCCAAACATAGATAAAGCTGTTATCTCAGTACATTGTCATAATGACTTAGGTTTAGCCGTAGCTAACTCCTTGGCCGCAGTTGAACAGGGTGCTCGCCAAGTGGAATGTACCATTAATGGTTTAGGTGAACGAGCTGGTAATTGTTCACTCGAAGAAATAGCTATGATTTTGCAGACACGCCAAGCCAAATTAGGCCTAGACACACACATTAAGAGTGAAGAGATCTCTCGCACCTCTAAGTTAGTCAGCAATATTTGTAACATGCCGGTACAGGCTAATAAGGCGATTGTTGGTGCGAATGCGTTTAGTCACTCATCAGGTATTCACCAAGATGGCGTATTAAAAGGCCAAAACACTTACGAAATTATGACCCCAGAAAGTGTCGGTATAAACAAAAACAACTTAAACTTAACGTCTCGTTCAGGACGCCATGTTATCAAACACCGTTTGATTGAGTTGGGATACAAAGAATCAGACTTCGATTTAGAAACGGTTTATGCCGCTTTTGTTAAATTAGCCGACAAAAAAGGGCAAGTGTTTGATTATGACTTAGAAGCCTTATTATTTTTCAGTCAACAAGAACAAGAAGAGCAACACTACCAACTTAAATACTTACAAGCTAACTCAGGCAAAGAAATCATTCCAAGTGCCACAGTTTGTATGCAAGTAGGCGGGATTGAGATTACTGAGTCGGCCATAGGTAATGGTCCAGTAGACGCTGCCTATAACGCAATAACAAAAGTACTAGGTCACGAAAACGTAGATATTGTAGACTTTAAACTTGATTCTAAAGGTGAAGGCGCTAATGCGTTAGCACAAGTGTCAGTGGTCGCCGAATACAATGGCCGTCGTTTTAATGGCATAGGTTTAGCCACAGACATAGTTGAATCTGGGGTAAAAGCCCTTATCTACGTACTCAACAATACACATTTAGCTGATCAAATTGATCAACAGAAGCAACAAAACGTTAAAATTTCAGGGGTATAAAAAGTAATGTCTGACTACAAATTAGCAGTATTAGCAGGCGATGGCATCGGTCCAGAAGTCATGGTTGAAGCCAAAAAAGTATTAGCCGCAGTAAGTAAAAAATTCGACATTAATTTTGAGCTAAATGACTATGATGTGGGCGGTATCGCCATTGATAATCATGGTCAAGCTTTACCCCCTGAAACACTAAAAGGTTGTGAAGAAGCGAGCGCTATATTATTCGGTTCGATTGGAGGCCCTAAATGGGACAGTCTACCTTTAGAACAACGTCCAGAACGCGCAGCGTTATTGGCTTTACGCGGACATTTTGATTTATTCAGCAACTTACGCCCAGCAAAAATTTATCCTGGTCTAGAAGCTTTATCCCCTCTAAGAGCCGATATTGCGGCCAGCGGTTTTGATGTATTAGTAGTACGTGAATTAACCAGTGGTATTTACTTTGGTCAACCTAAAGGGTTAGAAGGCGAAGGCGAAGAAGGTTATGCTTTTGATACCATGCGTTATAGCCGTAAGGAAATTCGTCGGATTGCGATTACTGCGTTTGAAGCAGCACAAAAACGAGGCAAAAAAGTCACCTCGGTAGACAAAGCTAACGTACTTGTGTGCAGTCGTTTGTGGCGAGAAGTCACCGAAGAAGTGGCCAAAGATTATCCAGAAGTAGAGTTAGAACACATCTACATCGACAACGCAGCAATGCAATTATTACGTTACCCGAACCAGTTTGATGTGATGTTATGTTCTAACTTGTTTGGTGACATTATTTCTGACGAGTGCGCCATGATCACAGGCTCTATGGGTCTATTACCATCAGCAAGTATCAATGGCAGTAAGTTTGGTATGTACGAACCTGCCGGTGGTTCAGCACCTGATATTGCTGGCCAAGGTATTGCTAATCCAATTGCACAAATTTTATCAGCATCAATGTTGTTACGTTTTAGTCTTGGCGAAGTCCAAGCTGCTGATGCCATTGACGCAGCAGTCATGAAAACCCTAGCTGATGGCGTATTAACCGGCGAGCTATTGGCACCTGAAAAGCGTGACCAAGCTAAAAGCACGAGCCAAGTGGGTGACTACGTAGTGGCACAATTAGCCTAAACCAATCACTGCTAAATTTTGAAGCGGCTTTTTAATCAATTAAAAAGCCGCAATGTAACAAACAGACTAAAAAGAGTACGCATAATGGCGACCACCTTATACGACAAAATATGGCAAGACCATGTTATTGATAAAACCACTTCATCAGCCGTTGGTAGTGAAGGCTTAATGTACATCGATCGTCACTTGATACATGAAGTGACTTCTCCCCAAGCCTTTGCTGGTCTAGATGAAAAAAACCGTAAAGTGCGCTGTCCACAGCGAACCTTTGCCACAATGGATCACAGTATTTCAACTCGTTCATTAGCGATTGATGCTTGTGGACCAACGAATCAGTTACAACTACAAACCTTAGCTAACAACTGTGAAAAACACGGAATATCCTTGTTTCCAGTTGGTCACCAAAAACAAGGTATTGTGCATGTTATGGGGCCTGAGTTAGGTTTAATACAGCCAGGCATGACAGTGGTATGTGGTGATTCTCATACTGCCACTCACGGTGCATTTGGCGCCCTAGCCTTTGGTATTGGTACCTCACAAGTTGAACATGTTTTTGCTAGCCAAACGTTAAAGCAAAGTAAAGCTAAAAGCATGTTAGTAAAAGTAAACGGTAGTTTGCCTATAGGCATTACAGCCAAAGACGTTATCTTAGCCATCATTGGTGAAATCGGTCACGCTGGTGCAACTGGTCATGTGATTGAATACAGTGGAGAAGCTATTTCAGCTTTAACCATGGAAGAACGTATGACCGTTTGTAACATGAGTATCGAAGCTGGCGCTAAAGCGGGTTTAATTGCACCAGACCAAATCACATTCGATTACCTTGAAGGCCGAGAGTTTGCTCCTAAGGGTGATGATTGGACTCAAGCAGTAGAGTACTGGAAAGGTTTAGTCTCAGATGAAGGCGCTGCCTTTGATTCAGTTATTGAGTTAAACGCTGCAGACATCACACCACAAGTCACTTGGGGAACCAACCCAGGACAAGTTATTGGCGTAAATGTACCTGTGCCAGCAGTGACCGATTTTGATGACCCAATCGATCAAGACTCTGCGATTAAAGCCCTAAAATATATGGACTTAACGCCTGGACAAAAACTTTCAGATTTAAGCGTTAATAACGTGTTTATTGGTTCTTGTACAAATGGTCGTATTGAAGACATGCGAGCAGCTGCAGCGATTGCCAAACAAGGCAAAGTAGCAAGCGGCGTAACCGCAATTGTGGTACCTGGTTCTGTAGCTGTAAAAAAACAAGCTGAAGCTGAACAACTAGACAAAATATTTGTTGAAGCAGGATTTGAATGGCGCTTACCGGGTTGTTCGATGTGTTTAGGCATGAACGACGACATTCTACAAAGTGGAGACCGTTGCGCCTCTACCAGTAACCGTAATTTCGAAGGCCGTCAAGGTCGTGGTGCACGTACACATTTAGTTAGTCCAGCAATGGCGGCAGCAGCTGCATTAGCTGGTCGTTTCGCTGATGTTCGTGATTACCAGTAGAGCCAAAAGGAAAGAATTATGACAAATCAAACTTCACCTGCTGGAATAGACGTACACACAGGTAAAGCAGCGCCGTTAAATCAAGCGAATGTAGATACCGACCAAATTATTCCTAAGCAGTTTTTAACAGCAGTCACGCGCAGTGGTTATGGCAAACACTTGTTCCATGACTGGCGTTACTTAGACCAACACGAACAAGTATTAAATCCTGAGTTCTCGTTAAACAAACCAGAACATCAAGGGGCGAGTATTTTGTTAGTACGTGAAAACTTTGGTTGTGGTTCGAGTCGCGAACACGCCCCTTGGTCACTAGATGATTACGGTTTTAAAGTATTAATCGCCACTAGTTTTGCCGATATTTTTTACGGCAACTGCATCAACAACCAATTGTTACCAGTGCAACTCGCTAGTGAACAAATGGATCAGTTATTTGCAGTAGTAGAACAAGACGCTAACAGCCAAATTACCGTCAACTTATCAGAGCAAAAAGTCACGGTAGGTGAGTTAAGTTTTAGTTTTGATATTGCCGAACAGCATAAAACCAACCTAATCAAAGGACTAGACGCTATCGGTCAAACCTTAGAGCTATATCCAAAAAATACAGTTTTTTAAAACCGTCGACCTAGTTGTAAATATGTTAAATTAAATTAATAAAAATAAAAAAAAAAAACGACTCAACCGAGTCGTTTTTTATTGCCTAAAGAAATATTAGAGCTTTTTACGTCTCAGCATCATAAGGGCCGCAATTAAAAATGCTGACAACATGGCTGGTGCTGGCACATCTGTACTCTGGTATTTCACCTTAGTCAAAGACAAAGAAAAATCAGTTAATGCGCTAAAACTACTTGTTCCATAGGCAAACATTGTCAAATCTAAAGATCCGCCGAATGACAGCTGGCTACCAGAAGCTACATTAAATGAGAAATCCACGCTATCTGATTTTGAATCTGATAGAGGCCCGAAAAAAGAATCCGCATCAACATTAGATAAGATAATTTCATCGTCCATATCGTCGAATAAAGAAATAGAAGAAGAAACGCCCGCGTCATCACCATTCGCTGTCAAATTTTGAGAATAATCAAAGGTAAAAAAAAACTCAGCGTCGGTTGCCATATTATTTTCAATTAACACCTCAAAACTGTATGAGAAAAAATCGAAATCTACTTCTTGATTAGTTGCTGACAAGTTTGCATTGACAAACAATGGATTTGTTAATTGGTCAGTGACCGGATTATCTCCAGTCACAATGCCATCATTCACACTCGAAGAATTCCCCCCTGCTCCCATCGAATCACTTTGCGATGTGCCGCCTACATAGGAATTAACATCATCAAATCCCACTGTACCTTGCACAGATACATCTGCAGGAATAACTATCGCATTTGCCATACCTAAAGGTATTACTGTTAATAAGATCAATAACAACTTATTTAATTTCATCTTCTTTACACCCATAAAATTTTAAATATTGATTAATGATTTCACAAGCAATGTAAAAATCAAGTTAACAAAATAACAGCACTCAAGGCATTAATCAACAAGTTCAAACAAACAGGAGGCATCATAAAAACACAAATCCTACCAGCCTTAATGTCATACAATAACAGGTATAAAGGTATATTGTTAACAATGAATATCAAATGTGTAATAATCAAACCTAATTGTGTCGATAAATTTTACAACATGAATAAAAATCAAATTTAACATTTGTTATTTATATGTAATGAATGTTAGTTTAATTAATGAAACGAAAACAAACATTGAGACAAGTAAGATGAAATTAAAATTAAATAAAACTTATTTGGCAATTGGACTGCTAAGTGCAAGCGCACCTTTTTTAACATTAGCAGACACAACTAATGTCAAAATAAACCTAACTACACAGCACTATTTAGGTGACACTTCACAACTACAAAGAAATAAATTCTTTAATATGCATGCCTCAGGTGGCAACTCGAACAATGCAGAGATCGATCAGTTATTTATTCGAAATGAATTAAATGCAGGATATGGCCGAGCTTTTTGGGGGCCAATGTCAGCGGCAGGTGGAAACGCAAATTATCCCAGCACAGAAAAAGCCCTGACAGACGGACCTGCAGCTATTGCCGCGACAAAAAATCATCCTCTATATAAGTTTTATTCAAACCGCACCATAGTTACGGAGCACCCAGGCAACATTATTGCTGATGGAAATGATCCAATTGAAGGTGCTCGTTGGGCAGCTGACTACTTTGAAAACTATTACGATGACGATACTCGCCCTATTTTCTATGAACCAATGAATGAGCCTTTTGTACACGCCAATGAGTTTGTAGATGGCCCTTGGGATCCGGTAGCAAACCAAGCCGTACAAGTACATATGGCCAACTGGTTTAAAGAAATTGGCCTAGAGTTTGATGCCAGAGGTATTGAAACCAATGTTGTAGGTTTCTCTTCTGCTTGGCCTTCTTTTGAGCTATACGATTTTGAAAACTGGGAAACCAGAATGAAAATGTTTATGGATGTGGCTGGCGAACAAATGGATGCCATGTCTTTTCATTTATATGACGGAGTCAATGTTACAGGACAAGATAACTTCCGCTCAGGTAGTAATGCAGAAGCAATTATCGATATGGTTGAATCTTACAGTCATATCAAGTGGGGAGAAGTCAAACCTCATGCGCTTACCGAATACGGTGGCATTATCGATGGTTACCCAATTGAATATAGTCCACAAAAAAGCGCCCAAGAATTACGATCTTATAACCACCTACTGTTTTCTTTCTTAGAACGAGAAGACCGAATTTTAACCTCAATTCCTTTTATCACTGACACTGCGAAGTGGTTCTACGAGGCAAATAACTTTAACCCATACTCTGCGGTAGTGTTGCGTCCTGATCCTGACGCCATCATTGCTGGTAAGGTGAATAACTTTTTGCCTACTGAAAAGGCCAAATTTTATTACTTATGGGCTGATGTTAAAGGGCACCGTGTCGCTATCGACACACAAGATCCAGATTTAGGCACACAAGCTTTCGTTTATGGTAACAAAGCCTATGTTGCTCTGAACAACTATGAAGATGAAAGTAAATCTGTATCTTTAGATTTTGCCTCGCAACAAGCACAAGTCACTAGTATCCGGATTAAACGTTTAGATGTGCCATATGATGAGGCAGCAATTTACACTGATGAGGTCGTGGCTCTGGCACCTAGTTCGCTCACCTTGGCGGCTCATGAAACAGTTGTCATAGAATACACCTATGCCACGCCAATTAGTCATGACCAAATATCTCGTACTAACAATTATTACGCAGATACATACTTACAGCCTATCTTAGAAAACACCCCTCTGGTTTTTAACTATGGAGATGTACAATTAGATCAGACTAGCTTAAGTTTTACCGACGCTTACGCAGAAAATATTGAATATGACCAGTCCATTGTAGACGGCATCGCCGAAAACAATAAGCAACGTTATGAGTCAGTATTACGCAGTTACCAAAAACAATTTGAAAAGATTGTTGAACGTAACCCAGATACATGGCGTTCAACCAGCGACTATCAAAAGTTAATGGCAAGAGCACAACGCTCGGCGACAACGATTGCGGCTTTGCATTACCACTATTCAATGCATGGTTACAACGACAGTCAAAACATGGCCACCCTTAAAATGAGTATTGGTCGTAAACACGACAAATCAAAACAACCAACAGTATTAATTAATGGTCATGCGGTAAGTGTTCCAACAGACTGGAAAGGTTATGATCAACAAGGTCGTAGTGACTTCTTTGGTGCCATCGATATTCCGGTTCCAGCCAAATTCCTAAAGACCAGCAATACTGTTGAGTTAACTTTCCCTGATACCCAAGGACACGTCAGTTCTTTAGTATTAGAAGTTAATACGGCAGAAGCGTATCAACATATTGCAGCGACTGGAATTACCTTATCTGAGTCTGATTTAGCCATTAACAAAGATAAGCCATATCGTATTAATGCTCAGGTGTTACCAGCGAACGCTAGTAACCAATATGTCACTTGGACATCCAGTGCACCAGACGTTGCCACTGTTGACGACCACGGTGTTGTGACGCCGGTTACCCCTGGTTTAAGTATAATTACTGCTACCACTTATGACAGTGGACACTCTGAGGCAATATCCTTAGAAGTAAAAGACCAACTTACTGTGCGTAATACAGTGGCAATTAAGACAGACTTAACAGCACTGGATCCAACTGATACGTTAACTTTAAATATTGCTTATTCTTCTGATTCAGATCGTGATTTATCTTTTGAGCTTTATTCTCCTACTAATGCCTGGTTAGGTGCGACTAAAACGACAATAGTGGCAGGGTCAGGTGAAACCGAATTAAACTTAACCTTCCCAGAAGAATTAGCCCCTGGTAAAGGTTATCGGATAATAGCTTCATTGCGAGCCATAGATGGAGATTGGCGTACTGCGGTAGATAATCACGTTATCAATGATATGGAAATTAACTCTCCATTTGAGCCGCCTGTTCCTGAAGAAGGTAACTTACTCGCTGCCAACGGCGGTTTTGAATTCGGTCACTTAAATGACTGGAAAGTCAGCTACGACACAACCGGTAACGTTGAAGTAACAGAAGAAGCAGCAAAAGACGGCTCTTTTGGTTTGAAAGTTGATACAACAAATGGTCGCGTTGGCATTTTAATCGACGAAGACGTATTACCTACAGGGTTAGTCAAAACTGGTAAAATCTTCAAATTATCCTTCTACATGAAGCGTGTTAGTGGTACTGGTTGGGCTGGCGGATTTGCTCAGTTTGTTAACGCCAACGGTGGCTGGAAAGCAACCGCCCAAGGCCCTTGGCATGGAACAAATGCCGCAGCTCCATCAGATTGGATATTAGTTGAAAAAGAAATTGAAGGTGCAGACTGGCCTGACACGGGTACGTTTATTCAACTCAATATGTTGAGCACAAATCAAGTTTGGTACATAGATAACATCAAACTAGAAGACTTAACCCCAGTAGTGATTGAACCTGATACTAATATACTCGTAGGCGTGAACCCGTACTTTGAAGATGCAAGCATAGCCCCTTGGGTAGGTTATTGGGAAAATAATGCGACAACGAATATGGTGTTAGCAACCGATCCGGCGCCGGAAAAAGGTCAAGTATTACACCTAACTTCCGACGGTAACTCGAATACTGGTATTAACTTAGGTCCTGATGTCATGCCACAAGACCTTGGATTGGGAGAAGGTAAAGACTACACCATCAGTTTTGATATCAAATCAAACAATGGCAATGTAGCTGGTTATATCCGAAATGTAGTCCAAGGTGCATGGGACTCCCGAATTGAAACTTGGTTTAGTGCTAATACCAATTGGCAAACAGTAACGATAACGAGGACACAGCAAGATTGGACGGCATTAGATAATCAAGCAAGATTAGACCTATACCTATTTGGAAATAGCGGTGCAGGTATAGATGTTTATATTGATAATATAATTATCAAACCTGTTGCGGCTCCTGAGTAATTAGACACACTAATTGAAATTTATATAAAGCTTCTCAATAGAGAAGCTTTTTTTCAATAAAAACGGAACATCAAGCTAAAACTAAATTACCCGCCCCAAAAAACTAAATGAGAAACAACACTTTAAATAATTTTACAAACTAGTCGAGAATCAATCGGTGAAGTTTTATTACCAACTCGATTTTAACTTAGCCTAAATGTTAATGAATTGTTGAATTGACTGTATTTTAGCTTGTTAATTTCTTAATATTAATAATGTCGTAGTTACTTATAGAAATGCCTTTATGAAAAAAGTTCTCTCATTTTCCAAAGTGGAAATAGCCCTAAGCGCTCTGGCATGCTTATCTATAATATTATTGTTAATTCCAGCAGATTCCTTAACGAAAACACAAACCATTTATACCAAAGATTATCAAGCAATAGTGTTTGCAGACACTGTTGAAGGAGGACAGTCAAACATAACGTGGCGTGATCAAGCGCAAAATAGCTGGACTTGCCATTTAAAAGATATTGCCCCTAATCCATTTTGTAGTTGGCAGCTAACGACTGTGAATGCAAAAGGTGAAGGATTAGATTTATCGAGCTTCAAACAAATCACTTTATATGGAAATACCGAAGGCCCATCAGAATTTTTTAGATTGTACTTACGCAACCGTAATCACGAATATTATAAATTTGGCGAAACAAATACAACAAAATACAATTCGGCTGAATTACCCGTTGCGAAACTCTCCAACGGCGAGCCACTAAATTTAAAAGATATGACAGTAGCGGATTGGTGGTTAAGCGCCAATAAAATATCCCCTGAGCTATCGCATCCAGAATTTAACGATGTGGTGTTTATCGAAATTCAGAATGGCACTTTATTTAGGGAAGGCGTTCAGGAGTTTCAGCTTGAAAAAATCGAATTGTCAGGGCCTATAATCAGCCAGGAACAACTCTATAAAATTCTCATCATCATCTGGATAGTGTCTATTTTGTCTTTGCTGTTATTTAGAGTAATAATTTTAAACCGCACCTTAAAATCAAATTTGGCTTATCAAAAAGAATTAGTGTCTATTAATAAATTACTCAATTTAGAAAATCAAAAATTCGAAGACTTAGCTAAAACGGATCAACTCACTGGTCTACTCAATAGGTTAGGTATTCGAGATGTTTTATATGAAGGGTTAACCAGCTGGAAAAGAAACAAGAAACCTTTTTCATTTGTCTTATTAGACGTGGACCATTTCAAAAAATTAAATGATACCTTTGGCCATGATATTGGCGATCTTGTATTAAAATCATTAGCTCAATTACTTAGCGACAATATTCGCCCCTCTGATTATCTAGCAAGATGGGGAGGTGAAGAGTTTATCCTAGTCTGCCCCAATACAGATTTAGTGCAAGCCAAACAGATAGCGGAATTATTGCGCAGTAAAGTAGAAAAAATGGAACTGGCGCAAACCGGTCCTATCACTACAAGTTTCGGTGTTGCAACAATGGCAACGCCTGATTTAGATGTGTTGTTTAAGTCCGCAGACAAAGCCTTATATCAAGCGTAAGAACAAGGCAGGAATCAAGTGGTCATACATAATTAACGAGAAAGAATTGCATCTCATCTATGAAAAAAACACTAATATTTGGTAATTCAGGGGCGGGGAAATCAACCTTGGCCAAACAACTAAGCCAACGAGAAAACCTCCCCCATCTAGATTTAGACACGTTAGCTTGGCAAGCCTCAATGCCACCGACAAGAAAACCGTTACTAGAGTCAGCGAATTTGATTCATGACTTTACCCGTAACAATAACAACTGGGTAATTGAAGGTTGTTACGCTGACCTACTTGAAGTTGCCTTGCCTAAAGCCAATGAGATTATATTTTTAAACTTGCCAATAAACTTATGTATAGAAAATGCTCGTAAGAGACCTTGGGAACCCCATAAATATGAATCCAAAGCAGCACAAGACAAAAATTTAGACATGTTAATAGATTGGATTAGTCAATACACAACCAGAACGGATACGTTTTCTGAGTCAGCACATTTTAAGCTGTACCAAGAGTTCTCTGGAATTAAAAAAATGCTCACTGAAAATATGTTAATTTAGGCCTACTTCTTTTAGACCAACACACCTGTACATATTATTTCGAATGTTCACCTAAAAACAGTGGGATATGTTTTTCCAAATGTAAGGCTAACACCTGTTTACACTTGTTAATCCTAGCTGAATATCGCAAATCCACATGATTCAACAACCAAATCCCCCAGCTAGATAAAGACTGCTCAATGGGTAAACGAATGACAGAATCATGGCCAACAGAGTCTGGATAAAAACAAGGCATACGAGCTATCCCGACGCCTGCTTTTACCGCTTCATACATAGAAGATAAATCATCAACGTACATTGCCACCTTAGGGTTAGAAAAATGACTCGCCCACTTAGGTAACCCTTTAATGTTTGGCCATAAAATAAGAGGTGTTTCAGTTTCCCCTTGGTGAATTTTTTTCATTCTATCTGCATTAACATATAGGCCGTGCTGCATATAGGTAATACGCCTGCCAATTAAGTATTCGGGTGGTTCTGGAGTAATACGCACAGCCAAATCAGCTTCTCGATTAGCAATATTTTTTAACCCAGGTTTAACTTCTAGGTTAACTTTAATTTTTGGATAGTCTTCACAAAATTTAGCTAAAGGACTGGCTAAAAAGCGGTCAAATAATTCGTGAGGCATTGTTAACTTAATCTCCCCTTCTAACCTGTCGTCGTGCCCGCTAAGCATTCTAGATGCTTGGGTAGTCGCTTCACTAGCTTGCATGACCACATCGAAAATAGCTTCGCCTGCATCGGTTAATTGATATCCAGTTGTAGTGCGCTCAAATAATTTAACACCATGCTGTAACTCTAAATTTTGAATACGCCGTGAAATAGTAGAATGATTCACTCCTATATCTCGAGCTGAAGCCGAATAACTGCCCGTTTTTGCGACTGATAGAAATATTCTAAAATCATCCCAATTGTGCATTTTTGCAAACCAATTTTGTATTTTTAGTGAATTTATCAACAAGTATAAGATTTGTATAGTGGCATTCGAATTTAACCAACAAGGAAAACCCTATGTATACCCTTTATTCGATGTCAGGTAGTTGCTCAAGCGCCATTCATATGCTTTTAATTAAACATAAAATCCCTGTTCAAATAGTGTTTCACAAAGATGTAGAGAACTTCCATGAAATTAGTCCAACGGGTCAGGTTCCTGCATTAAAAACGCCAGACGGACTGCTGACAGAAGGTGCTGCAATATGTCAGTACTTATTTGAAAAACATCAAATATCCGTTTCTTCTCAATCGTTACAATTTAATCAACAGCTAATGTTTAATTATGCAACTTTACACCCGGCCTATTCAAAGATGTTTACTGCTCATTTTGCTATGCCGTCTAGTGAGGCTAAAGACGAATTCATGAATATATTGGCATTCAAAGCTGCTGAATTGTGGAAAATTATTGATACACGTTTAGAAGGCCAAAAATTCATAACGGGTGACGAAGTCTGCGTTTTAGATTACTTAATAGCTATCTATGCAAGTTGGGGCAATGTATTTCCATACGCTCATATAAATCTTGGCGAGAATGTAGTGCGTTTAATTGATGACGTTTCAAAGTTACCTGAATTTGAAGCTGTCACACTGAGAGAAGAAATGCAGTTTGCTATACCAGCGGCAGCTTAATTCTTGAATAACGTCGACTTTCAATTAGTGACCGAGGTGTTAACCAACTATTTTTATGGGTTGCACCACGGTGACGTTAACTTATTAGAAAGTATTTGTTCTCCCGATTTAGTGTTGATGAACACTAATATAAGACGCCCTCTTCAGGAATGGTTAACCCTTATTGAGTCTCGGGCAATCCCCGATAAGTTGGGGCACAAATACCTCTACAAAATCCTATCATTGGACATAGTAGAACAACAGGCAATGGCAAAACTCTATTGCCCATTGTTGGCACATCAATACATTGATTTTATTGGATTACTAAAAGAACAAGGTCAATGGAAAATAGTAAGCAAAATGTATTTTGATATATCACATCAACATTAAAGGAAGATATTTATGCCATACGTAAACATAAAAGTGACAAAAGAAAATG
>NZ_JBPOFP010000109.1:0-15208 GCF_051252315.1 Paraglaciecola sp.
ACTTTGTTTGTTGGTTAACTGCGCTAATTTGGTGTGATGGAGATCCAAAGTGGCGCAAATTTATTCTAGAGTTTTTGTCGGTATACGGTCTACATGAAAATGTCATCTAACACATGTTGTTCAAACAACATGTGTAACGTGAATCTACTATCGAATAAAATTTTTCCATGCTTGGAGTAATTGTTGGAAGTCGATTAAACCACAGCCTGTTGTTTGGTTAGCATCAAAGTCTTGGCTAAATTCATCATGCTTAGTCTGATTATTGTTTAATGATAATTCGACTTCGTCGTTTTCAAATACTAAATGATATTCTTTTCCCGTCAATTCAAAGCTGGGTATTTTTTTGTTGAGCAGTTGTTCTATTGTGTTCAGCAAGTCATGAATTTTAGCTCTATCTGTACCTAAGTCGTTGCATAACCAGTCACCAAAGGCTTCATACTCTAGGTCACATTTTGCCGTTGGTTGGCCAGTAATGTCAGTTTGAAATTGAAATTCCATTAGGCTTCCTCTGGATAATTAAACACATGTCCTGTTAATTCTAGTTCAGTTAAATAGACTCGCACATCAAATTCAATTTGGTGATAATCCGGCAACATGTGCGTGCACAATTGGTAGAAAGCTTTGTTGTGTTGTTTCTCTTTTAAGTGGGCCAGCTCGTGCACTACTATCATATTTAAAAACGCTTCTGGGGTGTGTTTAAATAAAGTACTCACCCGCAACTCATTTTTACTTTTTAATTTACTACCTTGCACCCGAGACACGTATGAATGTAAGCCAAGGGCATGATTCATCACATGAATTTTAGGATCGTAAATCACCTTACTTAAAGGTTGTGCTTTCTTCATATATTGGTTTTTTAAGGCCATAGTATATTGGCGTAAGTCATTGTCGTTACTCACGTTATGCTTGTGGGGATAACGGGTTCGTAACCAATCACCTAAATTATTATTGTCTATTAATTGTTGAATTTGTTGCTGTAAATGTTCTGGATAGTGAGCTAGGTAGGCAAGTGATTGACTCATGTTTCTATTTTGCTTCTAAAAAATACGTATTGTAAAACCAGCTGAGATTGTACCTTAAATTACGCTAGGTTTCTTTAACATCAAGTTCTTGCACCTATTGACATATGAAATTTCATATATATGATTATCCGCATATATCGATCTATGAGGTTTAATTGGGGATGAGTATGTCACCAGTTTCGTTTTTTAAATGTTTGTCGGATGACACACGTTTGCAATCTTTATTGCTGATAATCACAAAACAAGAGTTATGTGTGTGTGACTTAACTGCTGCCTTGCAGTTGAGCCAGCCAAAGATTTCTCGCCATTTAGCCGAATTGCGTAAATGTGGCTTATTGCAAGATGAGCGCAGAGGAAAGTGGGTGTATTACAAACTTAGTCCAAACTTGCCAGCGTGGGCGATAGACGTGTTAAAAACTACCGCACAAAACAACCCCGATTACATCGCCAATAGTTTATCCCAATTAAATAAATCCGTTTCTTCTGAAACCTGTTGTTAGGAATCTAATATCATGAAAGTTTTATATATTTGTACTCATAATCGATGCCGCAGTATTTTGTCTGAGGCCATCACCAACCATTACGCTAACGGCAAAATTGAAGCGAAAAGTGCCGGTAGTCAACCTGTGGGTGAGGTGCATCCTTTGTCGATTAAATATTTGCAAGAAGCGGGTATTTCAACGGACGGATTAACCAGTCAGTCATGGGATGAGTTTGAAAACTTTGCTCCAGATTTAGTCGTGACTGTATGTGATTCTGCGGCTGGCGAAACTTGCCCTGTATGGTTTGGTAAAAGCTTGAAGGTACATTGGGGGCTTTCAGACCCGTCTAAATTGCAGGGTACGGACGAAGAATTAGCACAAGCCTTTAGAAACACCATGGATTTAATTAAACAACGCGTGGAACAACTTGCTGGATTAGACGTGGATGTTAACGATAAAGCAGCCTTTAAGGCTGCTCTTGAAGCGCTAGGAGCCAGTGCATGAGTCAGGTTAGCGACTTAAGTAACATGCCAAACCTTGAACAAGATCAGTTTAAGCAGACTACGGCTGAAGATTTTGCCAAGACTAGTTCTACTCACAAACCCAAAATTTTGTTGTTGTACGGATCACTAAGAGAGCGTTCATTTAGCCGTTTGGTAGTGGAAGAATCGGCCCGTTTGTTAGAAGCCATGGGCGCAGAAACCAAGATTTTTAATCCAAGTGGTTTGCCGCTGCCAGATGATGAAGACGCCAGTCACCCTAAAGTGGCGGAGCTGCGCGAATTGATGATGTGGTCTGAAGGACAGGTATGGTGTTCGCCAGAGCGTCATGGTTCAATGACAGGCATAATGAAAAGCCAGATAGATTGGGTGCCATTGAGTGTTGGGGCAGTGCGTCCTACTCAGGGTAAAACCTTAGCGGTCATGCAGGTGTGTGGTGGTTCCCAATCATTTAATGCTGTGAACCAGTTACGTGTGTTAGGCCGTTGGATGCGTATGGTGACCATTCCTAATCAATCATCTGTTGCAAAAGCTTTTTTAGAATTTGACGACAACAACCGTATGAAACCTTCGTCTTATTACAATCGAATTGTGGATGTATGTGAAGAGTTGATGCGTTTTACTTTGTTAACTCGGGATAACGCCGATTATTTGGTGGATCGTTACTCAGAGCGAGTTGAGTCGGCAGAAGAGTTGAGCAAACGTGTCAACCAAAAATAACCTGAACTCGGGTTAGTAGATAAGTACTAGGAGAAAATTATGGGATTATTTGAACGTTATTTATCGGTTTGGGTAGGCTTGAGTATTATAGCTGGTGTGGTGTTAGGAAGTTTGATACCTGGTGCTTTTGAAGTGGTGGCAGGGCTTGAATATGCCCACGTGAATATTGTGGTTGCCGTGTTAATTTGGTTGATGGTTTACCCTATGATGATCCAAATTGATTTTTCATCCATTAAAGATGTGGGTAAAAAACCAAAAGGATTGGCCTTAACGCTAGTGGTGAATTGGTTGATTAAACCTTTCACCATGGCCGCGTTAGGTTGGTTGTTTTTTAAAGGATTTTTTGTCGATTGGGTGGATCCACAAACCGCAAACGAATACATAGCTGGCATGATCTTACTTGGCGTTGCTCCTTGTACGGCTATGGTGTTTGTCTGGAGTCAGTTAACCAAAGGTGATCCTAATTACACTTTGGTTCAGGTATCTATTAACGACATCATCATGGTGTTTGCTTTTGCGCCTTTGACTGCATTGTTATTAGGTGTGACAGACATTCAAGTACCATGGGATACCTTGTTGTTGTCGGTGGTTTTGTATGTTGTTTTGCCGTTAGTGGCTGGCGCATTAACACGAAAAGCCCTAGACAAAAAACATGACCAGAGTGGACAGGCCGCTATCGATGGGTTTGTGGGTAAGTTAAAACCTTGGTCTATGATAGGTTTATTAGCCACAGTGGTATTATTATTTGGTTTTCAAGCGCAAAGCATTTTAGATAAGCCTGAAGCTATTGTGATGATAGCTATCCCTTTGATTATTCAAACCTATGGGATTTTTGCTATTGCTTATTTTCTGGCGATTAAGCTTAAGCTTTCACATAAGGTTGCAGCCCCTGCGTGTATGATTGGTACTTCAAACTTTTTTGAATTAGCCGTGGCAGTAGCCATATCTTTATTCGGTTTACATTCTGGAGCGGCATTGGCCACAGTTGTCGGTGTGTTAGTTGAAGTACCTGTAATGTTGTCCCTTGTATATTTTGCTAACCGAACGCGTCATTGGTTTGACTAACCCCTTTTAAGAAGGAGTACACATGAGCACTGAGATTATTATTTATATTTTGATTGGCGTTGTAATTGTTGTCGCTGCTCATGTGTTGTTACATAGGTTACTAAAATTCAAAATGGACGAAAGTGCCATTGTGAAGTTTTTGCAAGGGTTTGAAAACGAAGATAAATATCAAACCAATACGGCTATTTCAACAGCTGTAAATATCTCCATACCCAGAGTCGCAGTTGTGTGTGAAAAAAGTGAACATATAACGCATGCAGCTGAAGATACGCAAACTTGGGCAATAAAAAACGATAAAAAGACTTAAACTACAAATATTTTAAGGAAGATAAAGAATGAATAAGTTAAGGATAAAGCTCACTATTTGTTTAATCGTTTTGTTATCAAAGAGTGTTTTTGCTAATCAAGATAAACAATATCTTATCAGTCACACAGATAAAATTCCTTTTACTAAGGTGGCGCAATATTGTGCCGCCCTGGGCGCAGTGCCAGTTATGATCACAAGTGCGGAAGAAAATGAACTCGTGCGAAAGTTAGCTTTTTCAAAACCTAGGCTTCAATTAAACGACGGTGATCAATTTTGGATAGGGCTAACTGATGCCAAACAAGAAGGCCAGTTTATGTGGCTCGCCAACCAAAAACCTTTGAAGGGGAGTGACTATAATAACTGGGGGAAAACCACTCTAGGCTCTCAGCCAAATAATGTGATGAAAAACGGTGAAGACGAAGATTGTGTAGTGTTGAGAAATAGTAAAGACAATACCAATGGGCCTTGGTATGACATAGGTTGCACTAAACGTATCGCTTTTCCTATTTGTCAGAAGTGATGGTTATTTTCTAATTCAGTATTATAAAAAAAGGCCTCAATCGAGGCCTTTTAAATAGTGTTTAAAAAACGAAGATTAACCGAATAAAACGCGGTTAACTTGGTTTTCTAATAACTCTTGTTTACCACTTTCGTGTTGTGGATTGATTTCACTATCCACAGCGTGTTTAGCTAAAGATTCTAAGCTATGCTCTCCTTTAGCAATAGCTTTACCTAAGTCACCATTCCAATTTCTGTAGCGATTTGCTACTGCGTCACCTAGGAAGTCTTTTTCAACGATAGCTGCAGCCTTTTTCAGGGCTAATGCTAAGTGATCCATGCCACCTATGTGTCCGTGGAACATATCGGCTGGATCGGTTGATTGGCGACGTAGTTTAGTATCAAACATGAAACCACCATTTTCAAAACCACCGGCTTTTAATATGTCGGTCATCACTAGGGTTAATTCTGGTACATCAATTGGGAATTGATCAGTATCCCAGCCATTCTGGGCATCACCACGGTTAGCATCAACTGAGCCGAACAAACCTAATGAAATAGCGGTGGCAATTTCGTGTTGGAAAGAGTGACCAGCAAGTGTTGCGTGGTTAACTTCGATGTTCACTTTAATTTCGTCTTCTAAACCAAACTGCTTTAAGAATCCGTAAACAGTAGCAGTATCGTAGTCATACTGATGTTTTGTTGGCTCTTGAGGCTTAGGCTCAATTAATAATGTGCCTTTAAAGCCAATCTTGTGTTTATGCTCAACCACCATTTGCATAAAGCGACCCATTTGTTCACGTTCTTGGCGTAAGTCTGTATTAAGTAGACTTTCGTAACCTTCACGACCGCCCCACAATACGTAGTTAGACCCGCCTAAACGTTTAGTGGCGTTCATAGCATTAAATACTTGAGTGGCTGCGTAAGCAAATACTTCAGGATTCGGGTTAGTTGATGCTCCAGCCGCGTAACGAGGGTTACTAAATGCGTTGGCAGTTCCCCATAATAACTGTAAACCTGTCTCTTCTTGTTTTTGTTCAAGTACGTCAGTCATTTGTGCAAAGTTGTTTACGTACTCTTTGATGCTGTTGCCTTCTGGAGATACATCAATGTCATGGAAACTATAATAAGGCACACCAATTTTTGAAAAGAATTCAAAAGCTACATCAGCTTTTTGTTTGGCTCTTTCCATTGCATCGCCTGGTTTCAACCATGGACGACCGAAAGTGCCTTGACCAAATACGTCAGCGCCATCCCAGCAGAAGTTATGCCAGTAACAAGCACCAAAACGTAAGTGCTCTTTCATTGTTTTTCCTAGTATTTTTTCATCTGCATTATAGTGATGAAAAGCTAACGGATCGGTTGAATCTGGTCCTGCATATTTAATTTTTTCGATGTTCTTAAAATATTCGGCCATGAGGCTCTCCTGCAATCAATAATAACTATGTAATTTTCGTATCATCTGTTAATTCAAACAGACTCTCAATTATGTTTTCTTGATAAAGAATTGTGCTTTTTATCAAGTGTTACTCATTTTCTTAAATTAAAAAGAAATCGGCTTATTTTTAAAAAAATGATTAAAATAAAGGCGATAGTTGTTTATAAATTTGTTGAAATTTCTTACGTCGTTTAGCGTACATTGCAACGTTTTCGTCATTAGGTTCAAATACCGCTTCTAAATCTGGTTGTGGGCAAATTTGTGCTAATGTTTTGTCTGTGTCTATGGCTATTTGAGCTAACCTTGCGGCACCTAATCCCGGACCAACATCACCACCTTTACGGTAGTTAACAGGGCGCTTAAGTACGTCGGCCAAAAGTTGTCGCCAGTAAATGCTTTTAGCCCCACCACCAATTAGGGTGATTTCATCTGCATCCACTCCAGATGCATGTAAACATTCCACGCCATCTGCAAATGCAAAACTCACACCTTCTAACACACTGTGGGTTAAGGTGGCTTGGTCAGTGGAGTGGGTTAATCCAATAAAACTACCTGTGGCAAATGGGTTGTTGTGGGGAGTACGTTCGCCACTTAAATAGGGCAAGAAAATGGGGGCATTTTCATAATCAATATCAGCTTTGGCTAAGTCTGCTAATAAATCGCCCACTGGTTTTTGGGCAATGGATTCGGCGTACCATTGTAAACAACTTGCCGCACTTAACATCACTGACATTAAGTGCCAAGTATTAGGCAGGGCGTGACAAAAACTATGTACGGCAGATTCTGGGTTGGCTTTAAAACCATCGGTGACGGCAAAATATACGCCTGAAGTACCAAGAGATAACATGGCTTGTCCTGGTTTAACAATGCCAACACCTACAGCACCTGCTGCATTGTCACCACCGCCAGCTACAACAGGAACTGCTTGCATGTTCCAACGAGCGGCGACTTCTGCTGTTAACGTACCGGTAATTTCAGAACCTTCATAAAGCTTAGGCATATTGTCTTCAGACAAATCACATGCGCTTAACAGTTCTGCATGCCATTGACGAGAATTTACATCCAACCACATGGTGCCCGCTGCATCTGACATATCTGATGCAAAATCGCCGGTCATTAAATAACGTAAATAATCTTTGGGAAGCAATACTTTGTCTACTTTAGAAAAATTATCTGCTTCGTGATTTTTAACCCACAATAATTTAGGTGCCGTAAAACCTGGCATCACTATGTTGCCCGTTATGTTTTGCACATTGGGTACCAGTTTTTCTAATGTTTTACATTCCGCTTCACAACGACCGTCGTTCCACAAAATAGCCGGGCGAATGATATTTTGCTGGGTGTCTAATAAGGTCGCACCATGCATTTGGCCTGCTAAACCAATGGCTTTTACCTCAGCTAAGTTATGTTTAGCATGTAAGGTATCCATTGAGGCACAAAAACCTGTCCACCAATCTTGTGGGTTTTGTTCTGACCATAATGGTTGCGGACGGCTCACTTCAAACGAGCTCGAAGCGCTGTCGACTATGTCGCCAGCTTCATTTGTTAACACTATTTTAATACCTGAAGTGCCTAAATCTACGCCTAGAAACATTCAAATTCTCCTAAATAATTTCAATCACTATAGCAAACAGTGCAGGCTATAAAGACCCTAGGAGGTGAAAACGAAATTAAATAACGAAAAAAAGTAAAAAATATCTAGAACATGTTTATAATGATTTGTAACAATAGTGTTGCAATAAAGTAGAAAACGTAACGTTTTTTATTAAGCTTCAGCGGAGTGCTATATGTTCCAAGCAAAACATAGTATTAGTTTGTTATTCAATGCAAATAAAGTGTATGACCGTCAAGTAATTGAAGGAATTGGTCATTATTTACAATCCTCCAAGGTAGATTGGGACATCTACCTTGAAGAAGATGTATTAACTCGTCTAGAAAATATTGAAGAGTGGGGGGGCGATGGCATCATTGCTGATTTTGACGATCCTACTGTTCAAGCTGCGTTGGTCAACGCCAAAGTGCCGGTAATTGGAGTCGGTGGTTCATACTCTAATGTAGAGGAATACCCCAACGTACCGTATGTAGCGACGGATAATTTTGCGGTTGTAAAATGTGCCTATGAACACCTGAAAAAGAAAGGCTTAGAACGTTTTGCTTTTTATGGTTTTCCTGCTGATCAAAATCATAGGTGGGCGGTCGAACGTGAACAAGCCATGATTAAATTATGTAAAGCAGACGGTTACGACTGCTCGATTTATAGAGGTCATCCAACTCGTCCGGAAACATGGCAATACACTATGAATAGAGTAACAGACTGGATTCAAGCATTGCCTAATCCCGTGGGAATTGTGTCTGTGACTGACGCTAGAGCCCGGCATTTATTACAAGCCTGTGACCATATTGGTAAATTGGTACCAGATAATATTTCTATCGTGGGAATCGATGACGATGATATAGCTAGGTATCTAAGCCGTATTAGTTTGAGTTCTGTTACTCAAGGTTGTTTTGATATGGGCTTTCAAGCGGCTAAACTATTGCATCGTCACTTAGACAATAGCGGTTTAAAAAACAAACGTGTATTGGTGCCTCCTTTGGGCGTATCGGAGCGTCAATCTACCGACTTTAAAGCACTTAAAGACCCATTTGTGATCCAAGCTATGCACTACATTCGACAAAATGCTTGCCGTGGGATCAAGGTTGATCAAGTGTTGGATTTTGTTGGGGTGTCTCGTTCAAACCTAGAGCAGCGCTTTAAGGAGGAAAGGGGGCATAGTATTCATGCAGAAATACACAATGAGAAACTGGATAAGGCCAGCAAACTGTTAAAAGAATCTGACGTTTCAACCAATGAAGTAGCGCAAGTTTGTGGCTATCCTTCATTGCAATATATGTATGCGGTATTTAAAAAGCATTACAATCAAACGCCTAGAGAGTTCAGGATTGAACATTCCAATAACGTCAGTGATTAAACTTTTTCTTTAGGTTTGGCTAACGGGGATGTGTTTAGCAAGCAAAGCCTCTAATGTTTTTTGTTTTAGAGGTTTTGTGATGTAATCATTCATGCCTACTTCCGTAGCTTTTGCATAGTCTTCTTTCATAGCGTTGGCTGATAACCCGCAGATGATTAAGTCGTGATGACCTAGTTTTCTGATTTCTTGGGTCGCTTGATATCCATCCATAAGGGGCATTTGAATATCCATCAAAATTAAATCGTAATGTGGGGAGTTACTTATTTTGGTCACTGCTTGGTGACCATCTTCTGCTACGTCAAATGTTACGCCTAGAATCTTGAGCATTTCCCCTGCTACTGCTTGGTTAATCAAATTATCTTCAACCAGTAGCACGTGGCCTTGATATAAAGATTGTTTTTTAGGGCTGTGGTGAATCATATCATCATCAAGATCAGGGACTTCTAAATCAAATAATTGAAGAATGAATTGGGTCACTTGCTGAGGTAAAAATGGATGAGACAAACACTTAATTGGCCAAAGTGCTGATAACTGTTCTGGTAAATTGCTAGGTTGAGAATTAGTGACAAAACCAACTTGTTTGGTTTTAGTCATTAACTGTTCAACTGTGCCATGAAAGGTTTTATATGTCGGTGAACCAGGCACGTCCATAATTATTACATCTTGTTCAGTAATATCATCTACGATGGAAGGAATTTGTTTAATGGGTAAGTGATGGTAATCACAGTCTATTTTTTCAATGTAATGATTGGCCAACAGACCTTTTCGACCTTCGCTGAAGTAATATAATTTGCCTTTAGGTACCTGAACCCTTGGCATAATACTCGTTGCATCGTCACATACTTGTAATCTAAATGATACTTTAAAAGTACTGCCTTTGCCGGGCTCTGATTCCACTGAAACTGAACCATCCATTAAATGCACTAAGTGTTTAACTATGGATAAACCTAAACCTGTACCACCAAAATTACGACTGGTGGAACCATCCGCTTGGGTAAACGAATCAAAGACCTTGTTAGCCTGTTCTGCAGTCATGCCTATGCCAGAGTCAATCACTTCGACCATGAGTGTTTTATATTTAGCTTCGTCTGCTTCGGTAGATGAAATTTTTACTGATACGGCCCCATAAGACGTAAACTTCACGGCATTACTGGTGAGGTTGAGTAGTACCTGAGTAATACGTAAAGGGTCACCCAATAGTTGAGAAGGAATATCGGGTGCTACGTCAAAACACACATTCAGATTTTTTTCCTTGGCTTTTGTGGTGATGTTAGCCAATACATTTGCCAGTACTGAGTTTATTGAAAAATCTACACTTTCAATATCTAATTTTCCTGCCTCTATCTTTGAAAAATCTAATATATCGTTAATCAAACTCAGTAATATTTTTCCTGAATAAGCAACTTTATCTAACTTGTCTCTTTGATAAGTTGTTAATTCTGAACGTAAAACTATGTCTACCATACCGATTATGCCATTCATAGGGGTACGAATTTCATGGCTCATGTTGGCTAAAAACATACTTTTAGAAGCGGTGGCTTGTTCTGCTTCTTTATTAGAAATTAGCAGTTGTTGATTCAATGCTTCTTGCTTGGTGTTCAGTGTTTGTGATTCTTTAAGCAGAACTGTCGTTTGTTTGTTTTTTTCATGGAAGACTGATGCTGCTTGGCTTAATTGGCCAACTTCATCATTTCGATTAAGACCAATTAATGATTCAAGATCTTGACCTTTAGCCAATTTTTGGAAAACATTAGTGATCTTTTTGATTGGCACCATGATGCGATAAACCAAGAATAAAGCTGTTCCCAATGCTAATAAAATACCAAAAGAAGAGAATATATCGCTACTGGTTTGAGTCTTTTCCACTGACTGTTTAACGTTTACATTGGTTTCCGATAAGTTTTCAGTTACCAAGCGGTTAAGCTCTCGAGCTAGAAATAAAAATTCATTTGCTGACCCTGCCATGACTACATTTACCAAGAACAAATACCCTCGAGTAATTTGCGCTAACTGTAAAAAGTTATTTTCAATTTCGGTCAGCTTTTCAAGCTCTGCCTGCATATTGTCATTATTTCCTAAATCTTTTTGTACGACTGATTTGGCATGTTTGAGTTGCTGTTGAAACGAGTCGACTAACTCTTGTTCTGGTGTAGATAGATACTGTAATAAAAAGTTTTGTGCTCTGGCTAAATGGTATTTAGTTTGCTCCATAGCTGATGAAGTGCTTTTTGAATTCTGGGTGTCTAACTCTCCAAACATGGATTCGAGCTCTGCTAACACGCCAATTTTGTATATGTACTGTCGTTTGGTTCGACCTAACACTACGTTACCAAAGTTTTCGTCATACTCTTTTAAGTGTGAGCGCATCCTTGATATATAATCTTGATAGACATGACTGTTTGAATTTTGGTTGGTGAGTTCTTCTAGTTTTTTAAGGTTGTCTTTGTTGTCTTTCATCAGAGAGTTAAAGCGATTGATGGCAGACTCACTTGCAGACTCTTTATAAATAAGAACGTTACGTTGTAAATCAATAACGTCTCTTTCTAATTCTCGTACTAAGTTTACTTTTAACACTGCCACTTGCGTAAGGTCTAAACTATCTTCAAAATTTGAGCGAATACTACGTGATAAAAATACTTGAGATAACAAAAGTATAATCAAGATGATAGAAACCAGTATTATTTGAGCTTTGATCGTTTTAAGCACGTTAGGCCTTTTTGTTAAGAGCTTATAAACTCATACCACTTTTGAACACTGTAATCGTATGTGGGCATTGCTGAATTCCATACTGCCACATTGCTAAAACGTTTTATATAACTTCCTCCAGTACGCACTTCGCCTTTTTTCACGGATGTTTTACCATCAGTACCTTTCAAGTCTACTGGGGCCGGTTTTCCTTGGTACCAATAGTCCCATTCATCTTTTTGCATGTATTTAGCTGAGCGTTCTGGATTAGAAATATAATAACCTTGTTTAGCAATGAATGCGCCAGGCCATCCGGATAACCACCAATTCATATATTCATAGGCTGCGTCCTTATTACGACCTTTTGAAGCCGCAGATAAACACATAACACCATGCCATCCTCTATAACCTTCCTTAGGCGCAGCGTAAGTTACTGGAATACCTTTACCATTTAAGGTCGCTACAGCAGGAGAAAACATGCTCTCAATAACAACGCGACCAGTTCGCATAAAATCGACAGATTCAGGTACTGAATTCCAAAAGCCACTAAAATGGTTTTGGTTTTTGAGCACAATTAAGATTTTGAATAGTTGATCTATCTCCGTTTTAGTCAAGTTACCTATGTCTGTAAAATGAGCTAAACCTTGTGCTTGCGCCGCAAGGGCAAGATCAAATATGCCAATAGTTGGGGCGTTAACAATACCTACTTTTCCAGAGTATTTAGGATCAAGTAGCCAACCCCAACTTTCAGTAATGTAAGGTGTGCCTTTCGCGATGACGTTTGTGTTGTAACCAAATGAATCAACATTATGCACATAGGGTAAAAAGCTAAGCTGATCAGTATGCTCTACTCCTAAGCGACCATTTTTTTGAATATGTAATATTTTATAGGGAGCATCACCCGCGCCAAATTTGGCTTCTGAACTGATCTGCCCTGTTTTACAAAGTGGGTTGATTTCGTCCCAATAAGTGAGCCTTTTTTTATCAATAGGCTGTATTGAGCCAGAAGCCCACAAAGGACGAATACTATTTGACCACTGTTCATATAAATCAAATGCTTGTGGATTCACTGAGGCTTTTTGTAATACCGCAGCACTTCCTTTTGCTTCATATATAAGATCTAAGCCGAGGTCATCCATAGCTCTGCGTTTTAACTCTTGTTGCAAAGTGACATGCGTCCCAAGGACTTTTAACTGAGTTCGTTTTTTTGCAAATACATATGGAGCTTTAACTATGGCTGCGGCACCGACAACGGTTTTGCCAATAGATTTTAAAGCCGCTCTTCTATTTAGATTAAGAAGGGACTTATTTGAGGGCTTGTCTTCCATTGAAACGCCAGCAACTTATTTCTGGATTGATACAAGTGACAATAGAACAATATTATTTTTAGCGCAATTAAACTGTTTCGATATTAGACTAAGGTTGTATGTTTTTAGGTGTTTCTATTCTGCGTAAAACTTATGCTGAAACTTTAATGTTTTTTCAATTTCACCGTCGTTTATATTGACCGAAATACGGTATTGTTCTTGGTCACTAAAAGGTAAAACAGCCAAATAATAAATTGCTTTACCTTCTTGAACTTCCTTGAAAGAGAGTTTTTTAACTACTCCAAGTAAATTCTTTGCTGTGCCTGAAAGCGCAACTGATTGGGCTGATTTGTCTTTTTTGTCTAGTACTGAGATGTTAATGACACCATTAAATTTACTGCGCACAATGCCATATTGTTTAGCTACAGCAGGTGTTAAAAAAGTGCTGGTAAAAGCAATGTAGTGTACATCCCAGTTGGCTAAACTGATTTTTTGTTCCGCTCTAACTTGGCTAGCCGTTAATAGACTAGCGACCATTAAACCAACATAAACGACATACTTTTGTTTAGAAAATACCAAAAAGATCACCTAATAATTTCTGAATAAATAATAGTAATAAAATTACCACCATAACCGACAAATCTAAGCCTCCCATATCAGGCATTCTGCGACGAATGGGCGCTAACATAGGTTCGGTTAGTTGAGCTAATACTAATTCCATTGGGTTGCGACCTTGGCTAACCCAACTCATGATAGCCCGAAGTATCAGCACATACATAATTAAGGTAAGCGATTCTTTAATAACAATAATGCCAGAAACAATCACTAATGATAATGGATCTACTCCCACTCCTTGAACCACTAAATTCACAATGACTAATTTTAATGCTGCCACTAATAGCGCTAATACTAACGTCGCTGTGTCTAATCGTCCTATTGACGGCAGAATTCTGCGCATAGGAGCGATTAGTGGGTGAGTTGCTTTTACCACAAACTGGCTAAAAGGATTATAAAAGTCGGCACGTGAAAATTGTAACCACAAGCGCAACAATACAACCATAAGGTATAGGTCAAAGAGTGTGCTAATTAAAAAATGTACTGAGCTCATAAATTATCTTTTCCTAAATTATTGAATGGAGGCACTAAAATTGTTTTGCCATTTCTTCAGCGCGATTAACCGCGGCTTGCATTGCGTTAGCAACAACGGTTTCTAAGTTTTGCTGCTGAAACGATTCTATTGCTTTGGCTGTTGTGCCTCCTTTAGATGTAACTTGGGTTCGTAGCTCGCTTAATTCAAGGTTTGGATTGTGACAAACCATTTCAGCAGCACCTAACATGGATTGCTGCACCAACAAGCGCGATGTATTTTTATCAAAGCCTAAATTTTCTGCTTCTTTTTGCATTGCTTCTAAAAACAAGAAGAAATAAGCAGGGCTGCTGCCTGCCGCTGCAATTACCGCATCTATCATAGATTCTTTTTCAACCCAGGCAATTTCACCTACTTGTGCCATTAAATCACCGGCAAAAGTTTTATCTTCTAAATCAATAGAGTCATCGGCAAATAGTCCTGTCATGCCTTTACCTAAAGCGCTTGGCGTATTTGGCATTGTCCTGATCATTTGCACACTTTCTGGCGAAGATTGGCCACTTAACATTTGTTGTAACCTACTTGTAGGAATACCTGCGGCAATTGAGATAAATAATTTATTACTCAAATCCACATGAGATGCTAATTTGAAACACACTTGCTCCATTAATTGAGGTTTGACGGCTAAAACCATTACATCTGCATGTTCAGTAACTTGATTATTGTCTTGGGTAATTTGAATTCCATAACTTTGTTTTAATGATTCAAGTTTACCTTCACTGGGATTACTCGCCATGATTAAATTTGCTGGATAACCATGGGAAATAAGTCCACTGATGATACTACGAGTCATATTACCCGCACCAATAAAGCCAATTTTTCTGTGTTGCATATACCTATAACCTAAAGTGAATTTTCAAAGTTGAATTTCTAATTTGTTAAATTGTGGAGTTTCGTTTGCCAAAAATACCTGTGCCTATTCTGACCATAGTACTTCCGCAAGTAATAGCCTCGTGCATATCGCCAGACATACCCATAGATAATGTATCCACACTAGAGTATTGGTGTTGAAGTTGTAACAGCAAGCTAGCCATTTTATCAAAACTAGCGATTTGTAATGACTTTTCT
>NZ_JBPOFP010000110.1:0-15205 GCF_051252315.1 Paraglaciecola sp.
ATGCAAAACCTTAAAACAAATTGAACAAGATAATAAACGCCAGCGAGGTGAGCAAAAGTTTGCCCCACGTACCTTAGATCTTGATTTGTTATTATACGATCAACAAGTCATCGAAAGCCCTGTCATTATTCCTAGACCAGAAGTATTGTACAACGCTTTTGTTTTAATGCCACTAGCCGAAATTGCTGGCGGTGACATTCACCCTATTGCCAAAAAGTCTTATCGCACACTTTGGCAAGAATACGACCAAACCCAACAAAATTTGTGGACAATTAACTTTGAGTGGAGCCCTACGGATTTATGACCTTATTTGAGATAATTATCTTAGCGATTATTCAGGGACTAACTGAATTTTTACCTATTTCAAGCTCCGCGCATCTCATTTTGCCTTCAGAGGTATTGGGGTGGAATAATCAAGGAATGGCGTTTGACGTGGCCGTGCATCTTGGCAGCTTGTTAGCTGTGATGATTTATTTTCGACAAGATATTTGGCGCTTGCTCACAGCTTGGCTGCATTCTGGTTTTGGCACTAAACAAACTCAAGATAGCAAATTGGCTTGGTGGGTTATTCTTGCGACCATTCCCGCAATAATATTTGGATTTATTTTTAAAGATTTTTTGGAAGAATACGGTCGTTCTGCTTTAGTCATAGCCACCACCACCATTGTATTTGGTTTGTTGCTTTGGTACGCCGATAAACGAGCAAGTTTAGCTAAAAATATCACTCATATTACCTGGAAAAATGCTTTATTTATTGGAGTCGCTCAGGCCATTGCTATTATTCCCGGTACTTCTAGGTCTGGGATTACTATGACCGCTGGGTTGTTTTTAGGGCTTAATCGCGACAGTGCGGCCAGATTCTCTTTTTTATTATCCATACCTGTCATATTAGGCGCAGGAACCTTAGCGACTCTGGATTTACTAAAAACGCCAGACGCGGTGGATTGGAATGCATTGTTATTTGGGGCTGCGTTTTCTTTTGTTAGTGCATACACCTGTATCTATTTGTTTTTAACTTGGATATCTAAAATTGGTATGTTGCCGTTTGTAATTTACCGCTTATTATTGGGTGGTTTATTGATGCTTTTTGTTTTTTTATAAAGGGACGTTCATATGTCTGAGACCATTTTTACTAAAATTATTAATAAAGAAATACCCGCTGATATTTTATATGAAGATGAATTAGCCCTCGCTTTTAGTGATATTAATCCTCAAGCTCCGATTCATTTTTTAGTTATCCCTAAAAAGCCCATTGTGACTATTAATGATATCGCTCCAGAGGATAAAGCTATAGTCGGACACCTGTATTGGGTGGCAGCGCAAATAGCCAAAGAAAAAGGATTTGCTGAAGATGGGTATCGAGCGGTCATGAATTGTAATGAAAATGGTGGACAAACCGTATACCACATTCATTTGCATGTGTTAGCGGGTAAACCGTTGGGCTGGCCACCTTATCAAGAAAGGCTTAAAGCTAAATAACACGAATTCGATGTAATGGCTCCTTTGGTTTTGACCGACACCTATTTTTTAAAATAGGTGCCTGCAAAACCAAATATTGTCTTAACTTATTCTAATCCTAATATTTTTACACCTTGTTTGAAGTCAATATCTACCGGTATTTTTGCTTTGGTTAATCTATCTAGTTCAGCTTGTAATTGCGGTTTAATTACCCCCATTTCAGCTACTAGTTTGTCAACACCAGCATAGTCTCCATTTCCTTGGAAAGTCAGAATTTGATTTGATAACGTATCTATTGCCTTGCCCATTTTTTGTATATCAACTTTAAAAAAGCCATCGTCGCCTTTACTGAAAGCTTCTGCCTGTTGAAAAAAGTTAAAGCGGATCATATTGGCTTTGCCATGAGCAGAGCTTGCGCCAAAGCGCACAGAACGAAATATACCTGCCATAAAAGTCACGTAATAGTCTTCAAGTTTGCCTTCAGTTATGACTCCTTTTTCAAGCAACTGACGGATCATGTATAAACCTAGAATATCTGCTTTACCTTCTTCTAAAGCTGAAGCATGTTCTTTAAGGGCCTGACGCACTGTACTTTTGCCATCAATAGTATTTTTGATCCCCAGCCCATGTGATACTTCGTGAAACATGGTATTGGCAAAAAACGCGGTAAATGTGATGTGTTTACGCTGACTAGGTGTAATTAGCTGTTCAGCGATAGGCACAAGTATATGGTCGAATTTAGCTTGCATCGCATTTTTTAGTTGTAAACGCCTTGTGCCTTTCTTTAACTGTACTTCTTCGTCATTCGGTAAGTTAATAGCAATTGTTTTGCTTCCCGCATTTGAATGCCCTGCATAATAAATTACATCGTAGGCATTTAAGTCTGCATCTGATCCTGGCATTTCCGCTTTGTATAAATTGTCTACAGGCAACCCCTTTTGCAACTCTGGAAGATATTGTGCGTATTTGGCTAGTTTTTCACTCCAGGCTAAATCCTTAATTAAAACATAGGATTCAAAAGCCGCACGATAACCATAAAGTTGATCTTCGTAGGTTTCGATAGGACCAATAACCACATCAATGGGGTTATTTTTCATGTCCATCCATGCAAAATCTGAAGCTTGATAATTGTCCGTTGTTAAAGCATCAGCTCGCATAGATAAATAGTTTGAGAACTCTTTATCTTCTGCTAATTGAGCTGCTTTTTTAAGTATATTTGCAGCACGTTTTAACTCATCTTGGAAGATCTCAGAGTAGGCCACAGCGGTGAGGTTTCCTTGTTCGTCTCTTGTAACTATTGAATACAAACCTTTCTTGTCTTCAAAGTCCTGTTGTTCAAACTCTTCTTTGGACATGTCACTTGGGTAGAACTGAGCACCATGAGATTTTGCTTCGTATCCCTTGATAAAAGTATTGTCGCCATTTAAACGATCCCATGGTCCATAATTGATCTGGGCAAAACTTCTAACGTTTGGATCGAAAATACCCTCCAAAAATTGTTCTTTACCATCACCAAATGCTTGTTTCCAAAATAAATCATCCATCACTTCTGAGGCTTCTATTAAGAGTTTTAACATTTGTTTTTGATTGAGTGTTAAGTGGTTTAGGTCAGCCGTTAATTCAACGGGGTAATATATATTGAGTCTATTTTGAATACTTTGTTTTGCTAATAAGCTTTTTTCGGACTTTGCTTTGGGTTGCGTCACAGTTGTAGTATTTGTATCAGTGCAACTATAAAAGGCACTGCACATGATTGTAAAAATTGTGCTTGAAACAATTGATTTAGATAATTTTTTCATAAATACCCTGATTCTACTTTTGTTATATATTTTTAGAACATAAAGCCTATTTTTATCCTATTTTTCAACAAAATTATTAGACTAGATGTTATAAACTCGAATATAACAAATAATTAGCATTTAAAGACATTATCCACTCTAGTCAGTGGCAAAAAATATGCTAGCATTTAAAACCTGTCACGTTTTTCCAATTTAGGTGTATTACGTAAATTGAAAACTTTATTGGTCAATTTTTAGATAGGTTGAAAACGCACGGGATTCTATATTTATAACCAGTTGGTTATTGATAAAATAGTATGAGAATAATATAAAAATCGACATGTTATTCTATTTATCACAGGAACAGGTAATTACATGGCTACAGAAAATGCACTATTAACAATATTGGTAGATAAAATAAATAACGACACATTAGTTCTACCGACACTTCCTGCAATAGCGATTAAGGTACGGAGAACCGCTGACGATCCAGATATCAATTTGAATGCTATGGCTGACGTTATTGCACAAGATCCTTCGCTTAGTGCTCGTATGATAAAAATCTCAAATAGTGCGTATTTAGGCCGTGCAGTTAAAGTCACCTCAACTCAACAAGCTGTAACACGTATTGGTTTGCGTCAAATAAAAAATATTTCAACGGCTTTGGCGATGGAACAATTGTTTGTCTCTAAGAATGATGTAGTGAAATCCTACATGGATAAAGTATGGACTGATACTATTGAAGTGGTTGCTTGTTCTATGGCTGCTTTACAAATACATGTAAAACAAACTAAAAACAGAGTGTTGAATTTAGAATCTATGATGTTGGCGGCATTAACGCATAATATTGGGATCTTACCTGTTTTAACTGAAGCAGAAAGACATTCCGAAGTGTTTGCTAACTCAACGTTTTTGGAAGTCGCTATTGAAAAACTTAGCGGAAAGATAGGGGCTAAGATAACTAAGGATTGGGGATTTGAACCTGAGTTTATCGAAGTGTCGTCACATTTTAACGATATGTCTGTTCAATCAGAAAATATTTCTTATTTGGACTTTGTAAGGCTCGGCGCGGCGTTATGTGGCAGACTTGATAGTCATAAGGATGAAGTTTTTGAAAATGCAGTTCAAAAAGGCATTGTGTCAGATTTGGCTGATTTATTAAGTGATGACTTTATTACGTTACGGGACAGTGCTAAACAATTATTTAACAGCTAATCAATTTACTTAATTTTCATGCTGGTGTTATTGGCTTATAACACCAGCATTTTATTTTTACTCTTCTTTGCTTAAGTTAAACATTTCTTTTAGTCGTTCGGCTAGTCTTACAACTTCACCAGACATTAACGCAAAGTTAGCGTCTAATCTGGCTTCCATTTGATCTTTAGGGATGTCATCATTTTGTTCTTTGATTACGTCGGTAAACTTAAGTCGTTTAATACTTAAGTCTTCTTGAATCACTGCCGTTAGCGTTTCACTCCATTCTACAGCTATTTTTTGTACCGATTTACCAGCTTCTAAATGATTCGCAATTTCATCACTATATAAATCTTGGTTTTTAACGCGAACAATGGCGCCATCTTCTTCAAGAGCCTTTAACTCTGCTTCTTCAAGCACAACGATATCGTTTGGTGCTGAATCATCTTTTAACCAAGATGTCAGTTCATTTTGTACCGATTGTCTAGCAATAGGGACAACAGGCAACGAGCCAATTGCTTTACGTAACATGGCTAAAAATGCTTCTGCTTTTCCATCTGCAGAAGAGTCCACAGCAACCAAATTATCTTTTGTGGAAATAAATCCATGGGTAAAACTATTCTTGGTAAATGCTTGTGGCAATAAACGTTGAATGATTTCTTGTTTCATATCTTGTTGGGCTTTTTTGCCAACACTTGAACCTGTTTCAGCTTCAATTTGAGCGACTTTATCGGCAAGTTCAGCGTTCACTACTGTTGCCGGTAATATACGTTCCTGCTTTTTTAGGGTTAACCAAATGCGGCCAGCGGTAGCATGAATTAACGTTTTTCCTTGATTAAAAGGAGAGCCCCAGCCCATCGTCGCTAGCTCTTGACTGCCACAAGGACGGAATTTAAATTCGCCTAATTTGTCTTCTAAATCTTCTTCTGTAATATCGATGTCTTGAGTGAGAGTGTAAAGTTTTAGGTTTTTAAACCACATATAAAAGAGTCCTTCGTAAGAGGCTAGTTGAGTAAGAAAAGAGTGTAAAGAATATCAGGAATTGAAGGTGGCGGCTATGAATTAGCCTGCCATCGTTTGGGAATTGTTACTTAGAGTGGTAGTTCAATTTTGTATTGTAAACCTTCTTCTGGTTGACTAAATACTTCAATTTTACCTTCTAAGGTTTGAGTCACTAAATTAAACATTATATGAGTGCCTAAGCCACTGCCGCCTTTGCCCCTCTTGGTGGTAAAAAATGCGTCGAAATGTTTACTTAGTTTATCTGAATCCAGACCTTTACCGTTATCTGAGTAATCAATAAACAAGCTTCCAGGTTCTTGTTTTATAATTATTGAAATGTGTCCTTTGGTAATGTTTTCAAAGCCGTGAATTAATGAATTCATTATCATGTTAGTGAAAATTTGTGCCAACACGCCTGGAGCACACTGAACAGAAATGTTCTCTGGGCAATTTATATCAATAGTATGTTTGGTTTTCTTAAAATTCGGAGCTAAGGACTGCACAACTTCACTTAAATAGTTACTTACATTTATTTCTCTCACCGCTTCACTGGTTTGGTCTACGGCCACTTGTTTGAAGCTAGAAATTAAGTCAGATGCTCTGTTCAGGTTACTGGTTAAAAGTGTTGCTGTTTGTTGAGCGTCTTCAATAAACGAAGACATAGTGTTACCAGTCAAACTTTTGTCTTGGTAGGCGGCTTCTAGTTTAGATACGCGTTCTTGTAAAAAGCTGGTGGCAGTAATACTGACACCGAGAGGAGTATTAACATCATGGGCAATTCCCGCAACTAAACCACCTAAAGAAGCCATTCTTTCTGACTCAATGAGCTGGTCTTTTGCCATTTGAATGGTTTCCATTGAGTTTGCTAACTCTTTATTTCGATTACGTAATTCATCTTCGATGAATTGCCGGTTCTCATTTTCTTGTCGAAGCTCTCTTTGATTGATCAATAGTTCATCTTTTTGTTGTTCCAGATCAAGCATGATTTTACTGAGAGTGGCCGTTTTCTTTGCAACTTCTTCTTCAAGAGAAATATTTTGTTCGTCTAATCTGTGGTTTGCTTCTTTTAATTCGCTCTGAGTGTCAGAAAGTTTAGATTGAAATACAACCATTTCATCAATGAGTTTGTTGTAGGACGTCTCTAATAGTTTCAACTCGTTGTCATCGGAAATCCCTAAATCTAATTTAGATGACTCAGGATCATCTAAGTGGAAATCGGTAATTTGTTGAGTCAGTTCGTTTAACGGATTAGTTAACATGGTGCGAAAAGCACTCATAAATAAAAATACTAAAAAGCCAGTTTTGAGTATGGCGTTACCAATAAGAAAGAAAATACCCACTTCGATTCGGCTAAAGATAATATCGATACTCGAATACAAGGTGACGTCGCCGACGAGTGAAGTACGACCAGAGAATTCAAATATGAGAGGGAAACTGTAACCAAAGGTTCCACCAGAATGATCTCTTACTACACCTTTTGTAATGGATTCTTCAGAAAGTTGTGAGGTGCGACCTAAATCAGCAATATATTTACTATTTTCATCTCTAATTTGTACCCCTTCAATGATAGGTAATTCCATTAGACCGACAGCAATTGATTTAGCTTGAGGAGTGTTTAATTCCCAAATGGCGCGGGTTAGACTTGTGCTAAAGGTGTTTTTAAGAGTTTTCAGTTCACCTTCTATATGGCTTTTAGCGTTAACGTACTCTGTGAAAATTTGCCCAGCAGTGACGAGAAGTGTAAGTATAAAATAAACAGAAAGTACTCGAGCTAATAGCTTTTTTGATAATCCTTCATTAACGCTAGACATATCTAATTGGCTTCCTTCAGCTAACCATTACGAACATTATACAGAGTATGCGCTTTCAAAAAAATAAACAAGAAGTGTAGTTAAATGATTATTAAAAAGAAATATTTAGTACTATCTGTAACTTAAATGAAGACTTTAATAAAAGTGTCATAATATATCTGAATAATACGTTTCAATTGAAGTATCAAGGAATTACAAGATGGCAAAACGAATATTGTTAGTTGAAGATGAAGCGCCGATTAGAGACATGTTAAAGTTTGTATTAGAACAATCTGGATTTGACGCTATTGAAGCCGAAGATTATCAGGTTGCGCTTGATAAAATTGTAGAGCCCTACCCGGACCTTATTTTATTGGATTGGATGATGCCCGGAGGTTCAGGCATTCAATTGGCTAAAAAATTAAAGCAGCAAGAATATGCTAGAGACATCCCCATTATTATGTTGACGGCTAAAGGTGAGGAAGAGGATAAAATTAGAGGGTTAGAATCTGGGGCAGATGATTACATCACCAAACCTTTTTCGCCAAAAGAGCTGATCGCCCGGGTGAAAGCGGTTATCAGACGAGTAACACCAACTTCAAGTGAAGATGCCATTGAATATAAAGGACTAAAATTAGACCCTGTATCTCATCGCGTGACATCAAATGGCGAACCTATTGAAATGGGGCCTACTGAATTTAAATTATTACACTTCTTTATGACCCATGCTGAGCGCGTGTATAGCCGAGAGCAATTATTAAATAACGTGTGGGGAACCAATGTTTACGTTGAAGATAGAACGGTTGATGTGCATATTCGACGACTAAGGAAAGCGTTGGCTGTGTTTTCCCATGAAAATATGATCCAAACAGTTCGTGGCGCTGGATACCGATATTCTAGCAAAGTGTAAAATAACCAGAGTTAACAAGGATATTTGAGTTATGTACCATAGGTTTATTTGGTTAAAAAGCATTGTAATAATCATCAGTTTTTTAACCGTAACAACAAGTCTAGGGTATTGCTTTGACCATCTTGCCGTAGGCGCCATTTTAGGTGGTGTCACTTTACTTGTGCGGCAATATTGGCGTTTATATCGGTTAAACTATTGGCTTTGGCATAGCAAGAAAATTTCGCCGCCCTCTACTAGTGGTGTGTGGGCTAATATCTATGAAGGCATATACTCTGCAAAACTAATTAATCGTAATAAACGTAAATCGTTAGGTGAAATCATTCATCGTTTCAGGGAGGGGACAGAGGCATTTCCAGATGCCGCAATCGTTCTTGACGCCTCTTCAAAAATTACGTGGTGCAATCGATTAGCTAGGATTGAATTGGGTATTCGCTGGCCAGAAGACACTGGTCTAAACATCGAATTATGTATTCGTGATAATCAATTCACTGAATTTTTACAGCAACAACAATTTGATTTACCTATAGAAATTCAATCTCCTATTAATCCTACAAAAGTATTGGAAATTCGAGCCGTTCCTTATGGTAGTGAACAGCTAATGTTACTTGTTAGGGATGTCACGCGGTTAACTCAAATCGAAAACATGCGTAAGGATTTTGTGGCCAATGTCTCACATGAATTAAAAACACCATTAACTGTGATTAATGGTTATCTAGAAATGATACCTGAAGATGGCAGTATGCCGCAGTCAATGATGTGTAAAGCGATGTCAGAAATGCGTTCGCAATCGTTTCGTATGCAAAGTTTAATAGAAGATTTGTTAGCGTTGTCGCGAATTGAGGCAAGTGCAGAGAGAGCGTTTGAAAAGTTGGTTAATGTGCCGAGTATATTGTGGCAAATTCAAGCTGAAGCAGAAGCGTTGAATAAAGAAAAACAGCACAAAATATTTTTTGATATCTCTCCTATTCTGTATGTTTATGGAATTGAAACAGAGTTAAGAAGTGCCTTTTCAAACTTAATCTTTAATGCCATTAATTATACTCCCGATCAAGGTGTTATTCAGGTGATGTGGGGGTTTGAAGGACAGCAAGCTAAATTCAGCGTAAAAGATAATGGGGAAGGAATTGCAGCCGACCATTTGGAACGTTTGACTGAGCGTTTTTATCGAGTCGATAAAGCACGTTCTAGAACAACGGGTGGCTCTGGGTTAGGCTTGTCAATCGTAAAACATGTCTTGTCACATCATAACTCTGAACTGGTTATTAATAGTACCGTTGGTAAAGGGGCTGAATTTAGTTGTCGTTTTTCCCCTGAGCTAATTTCATTAATTGAGCCAGAAGAGCACACACCAATAACAAATTGAATGTAAACTTTTAGTTTTTGTTTTCTTGATTTATGATGATATTCATATCGTTAAATCAAGGTAGTTTACGTGAAAAAAGGGTTGAGTATTAAAGGTGTCTTTTTAGGGCTCTTAGTCACTTTTTTGATTATTGCTTTAGTTTATCAAAAGAACCTTGTCAGATTGTACACAGCCGTTACCTTGTACGACCAAGATAAAATAGTGCAAAACTTTTTATCTATGTATCAGACTTTTAATGCAACTTACCTTTCTGAAGCTGAGCATAAATATACTTTCCCTCGAGACATTCAACCTTTACCTATTACCTTTGAATTTCAACAAAGTAATTTGTCTTTAAACTCTTTTATTACCGATAGCCAAACCACAGGTTTGTTAGTCATTAAAAATGGCAATATTGTATTTGAGGATTATTGGTTAGGTCACAGTGAAGAAAAACAACATATTTCTTTTTCGGTAGCTAAATCATTTGTGTCGGCTTTGGTAGGTATCGCGGTGGCTGACGGTTCGATAAAGAGTATTCAACAAGCCATTACTGATTACGTACCTGAATTAAAAGGTACTGGGTATGACGGTGTGAGAATTAAAGACATATTACAAATGTCGTCGGGTGTTAAATTTAATGAAGATTATGCTGATTTCTATTCTGATATAAATCGTTTTTCCAGAGCGACTGCTTTTGGTACATCTCTTGATGATTTTTCTGGTTCATTAGAGCGAGAAAGAGAGCCTGGAAGCTTTCACCATTATGTGAGTATTGACACCCAAGTTTTGGGGATGCTGTTAACTCGGGCAACACAGACCAGTCTTACTGAGTATTTAAATGAAAAGCTCTGGCAACCTTTAGGTATGGAGTATCCTGGATATTGGTTGGCAGATGATACTAATATGGAACTAGCTTTAGGTGGTTTAAATTTAACCTTAAGAGACTATGCAAAATTAGGCTGGTTATACCTTAATAAAGGACGTTGGCAGACTCATAATGGGCAAGTGCTGCAGTTAGTGCCAGAACAATGGGTTGTAGACTCTACTACACCTGATGCACCACACTTGTTATCAGGTAAAGGTAATCCATTATCCAGTTCACCTTTAGGGTATGGTTACCAGTGGTGGATCCCTCTTAGTGCTGAGGATGAGTTTGCTGCTCAAGGGATATACGATCAATTTATTTATATTGATCCTGATCAAAACCTTGTGATCGTTAAAAATTCTGCAAACTACAGATATAACGACAAAAGTTTGTTGTGGAAAGAAAAACATTACGCAATGTTTAGGGCTATTAGTCTGCATTTTGCAAACTAATTAAATGTGGAGAGGCTTGTGTTTTATAAAATTTTAGTGGTTTTAAGTGGAATTATTTTTATGTCAGCGATACAAGGGTGCAATACCTCAGAATCAGAATCAGAATCAGAATCAGAATCAGAACAAAACTTCAAACGTATTCAAGCCTTAGATATTACAGCTCCGGTAGCCCCCGTAAAAACTCATAAGACTACATACCATGGGTTAACGTTATCGGATGATTACCATTGGTTAAAAGATCAAGGATACCCTGAAATTGATGATGTACCGGTACTTGATTACTTAAAAGCAGAAAACCAATATTACTCAAATTTTATTACCCCACATAAAACTTTAATAAATACCTTGTTTGAAGAGTTTAAAGGGCGAGAGAATGATCAAGATACCTCAGTACCTTGGCAAAAAAATGGTTATCAATACCGTTGGTATTATCGTGAGGGCGAAAATTACAAAACCTGGGTAAGACAAAAACACGGTAGTTCTATTGAAGAGATCATTTTAGATGAAACAAAGTTATCCCAAGGGTATGAGTATTTTTCTATAGAAGAGTGGGACATCAGTCCAGACAATCGTTACTTAGCCTATGCAGTGGATACTGATGGCAGTGAACGTAGCGTGATCCACATTGTAGATTTGAAAACCAATAAAATGTTGGAGGATAAAATCATCAATGCTGCTGGAGAGGTTACTTTTAGCAAAGATAGTCAAAGTGTCATTTATACCATTTTAGAAAAGGAAAAATGGCGCACGGCTAGTGTTAATCTGCACACATTAGGAACAGCTCAAGAACAAGATTTAGTTTTAGTAGAAGAGCAAGATGAAAGTTATTTTTTGAGCTTTTACCTGACAAGCAGCGAGCGTTATTTAATTATCAAGTCTGGGAATAGGGCACAGAATGATGTGTTGGCTTTTGATTTCAATAATCTGACTCGCCAACCCATAAAACTATCCGATAGAAAACAAAAACAATTACTTACGGTTGATCATGGTAATGAGTACTTCTATTTCTTAAGTAATGATACACACGTAAATTTTAGATTAGCAAAAACTAAAGAAAATTTATCTGAACAAAAACATTGGCAAACTATAATAGCTGGTTCGGATGAACGGTATCTCACGGACATGCAAGTGTTTAAACACTTTGTTGCTGTAAATCAATCAGTGAATGGGTTGGAATCTGTCACTATTTACCCAGAAGGTGAACAGACCTATAACATCCAATTACCAGAAAATGTCGCGAGTGTACGTTTAGGTAATAATCCAGAATTTGATCAATCCCATGTACGCATAAATTATGAGTCCATGATTACCCCCGATAGTGTTTATGATCATTCTGTAAAAGATAAAAATCTTGAATTGAAAAAAGTAAAATCTATCCCTTCTGGGTATGACAAAAATTTGTACCACACCGAGCGATTAATGGCGCCATCTCGAGATGGTATACAAGTCCCGATTACCCTTGTTTACAAAAAAGGATTTAAAAAAGATGCCAGTCAGCCACTTTATTTATATGGTTACGGAGCATACGGCTCAGGAATATCACCGAGCTTCTCAACCACAAGATTAAGCTTGTTAGACAGAGGTTTTGCTTTTGCTTATGCCCATGTTCGTGGTGGAGATGAGTTGGGATATAACTGGTACCTTGACGGAAAACTAGATAAACGTACGAATACATTTAATGACTTTGTTGATGTTGCTACACATTTAATCGATAAAAATTACGTTGCTAAAGGGAATATTTCAATTGATGGCCGCAGTGCTGGTGGTGAATTGATGGGAGCGGCAGTTATTCAAGCTCCCGAATTATGGCGTTCGGTTAATTTAGGTGTGCCTTTTGTAGATGTGTTAAATACTATGTTAGACGCAAGCCTGCCTCTTACACCTCCAGAATGGGAAGAGTGGGGGAACCCCATTGAAGATAAAGGTGTCTACAAATTAATAGAAAGTTATTCCCCTTACGATAATATCAAAGCCACTGAATATCCTCCAATGTTGGTCACAGGTGGATTAAATGATCCCCGAGTAACTTATTGGGAGCCTGCTAAATGGACGGCCAAAATGCGAGCCAATAAAACTGACAACAATTTATTGGTTATGCGCATTAATATGGGGGCTGGACACTTTGCCAATACCGGACGTTATGGGCGTTTAAAAGATTATGCTGAAGAGTATGCTTTTACTCTGTTATCTCATGAAATAACAGAGTAATACCATATTTGTTATGCAGTGATTGCCACTAAGTAACGTATGTAACGTATGTAACGTATGTAACGTAAGTGGCAATTGATTTAAGGCTGATACTTTTTCTAATGTTGGTCTTTTAAGTTATCTAACATACTAGAAAGTTGCTCTCGCCAATGTACGGTTTGTAAACCCGATACACTCTCAGCCGATTGTTTATCGATCACGGAAAAATTAGGTCGTTTGGCTGGAGTAGGATACTGGCTGGCGGGTATAGCAGATATGGGAATCGCTGTTTCTAACATGCCTTTTTCTATTGCTAGTTCTTGGATTGCCACCGCAAAGTCATACCATGATGCCACACCGGCATCTGTCCAGTGAAATAAGCCAGATACATGTGGTTTTTGTACGACTTCCCACAACCATTTGGCTAATCCTGCTGCCCAAGTTGGCGTTCCCACCTGATCATACACTATACCAAGGCTAGGTTTTTCAGCCATTAACCTAAGCATGGTTTTTACGAAGTTGTTTCCGTGAGCAGAGTATACCCAAGCGGTTCTAACAATTAAGGCATGAGGTAGAGAGTTCATGATAGCAATGTCACCTGCTAGTTTAGATGCACCATAAACATTAATTGGGTTCGTTTTATCACAAACTTGATAAGGCGTTGTTTTGTTTCCATCAAATACAAAATCAGTTGATACATGTAATAAGCGTATATTGTTTTGTTTGCACGCTAATGCCAAAAATCTAACTCCGTCATGATTAACTGAGTAGGCTTTATCTTGGTCTGTTTCTGCTTTATCAACAGCTGTGTAAGCAGCTGCATTTATTACAATGTTAGGTTTGTGTTGCGCCAAAACATTGGATACTAATTCTTGATTAGTGATGTCTAGATCTTGGCTATTTAAGCTAACACATTCAAATCCAGAAGGTAGGTTTTGAGTAAGCTCCCAAGCTAACTGACCACCTTTACCTGTAATTAACACTTTCATTTAAAACTTGTCCTTAAAGGAATTTAGGGGCTTCAGAAAAAGCAATTCCCTCTGCGTCTTTGGCTGATAAGTTAGGTTGTTCGTCATTGACTAGTGGCCAATCGATTTTTAAGCTCGGGTCGTTCCAACAAATAGACACTTCCGCTTGCGGGTGATAATAGTCTGTACATTTATAAACAAACTCCGCAGATTCGCTAGTCACATAAAATCCGTGAGCAAATCCAGCTGGAACCCAAAGTTGTTTATGGTTTTGTGCTGACAATTCAACACCTACCCATTGTCCAAAAGTAGAAGATGATTGTCTTAAATCAACAGTTACGTCGAAAACACTACCTTGAGTAACGCGCACTAACTTTCCTTGGGTATGCTCTGTTTGGTAATGCAGTCCACGTAGAATACCTTGAGCGGATTTACTGTGGTTATCTTGTACTAACTCTTTTATACCTGTTTGTTGAGTGAAAAAATCTGAACGAAAGGTTTCCATAAAGAAACCCCGCTCATCGCCAAATACTTTGGGTTCAAAAATTAATACATCGTTAAGTTTTGTCTTTGTCACTTGCATTTATTTATACCCTTGAGCAAGTTTCAATAAATACTGCCCATAACCCGTTTTATGCAAGTTGTTGCCTTGCTCTATTAATTGTTCGCTTGTTATCCAACCTTGGTTGTACGCAATTTCTTCTATACACGCGACTTTCAAACCTTGGCGATGTTCAACTGTTTGTACAAAATGACCTGCTTCTAATAGAGAATCATGGGTTCCTGTATCTAACCAAGCAAAGCCTCGCCCTAATAAGGATACATTGAGGCTGTTTTGTTGCATGTAAGTCACGTTAATATCGGTGATTTCTAACTCACCTCTAGAGGATGGTTTAATGCTTTTGGCAATATCAACAACATTGTTATCATAAAAATATAAGCCAGTTACGGCATAGTTAGACTTTGGGACTGCTGGCTTTTCTTCGATACTGACTGCTTTTCCATTGTCATCAAAATCGACTACACCAAACCGTTCAGGGTCATTAACATGATAGCCAAAAACAGTTGCACCAGATTCTACTTGTGTTGCTGCTTTTAGTTTGTCTGAAAAATGTTGACCATAAAATATATTGTCGCCTAATACTAAGCTAACGTTGTCTTCTCCAATAAACTCTTCACCTAAAATGAATGCTTGCGCTAAACCGTCGGGTGAAGGTTGAATCGTATAACTAATGTTGATACCAAAAGAACTACCG
>NZ_JBPOFP010000111.1:0-15082 GCF_051252315.1 Paraglaciecola sp.
ATCCTTTCATATTTAGTTTTACTGATGTATGGATAGTATTATTCAAGTAGAAAAACTTCTATTTTGCGTACGGTTGTAAAGTGAACACCCACACCAAACAAGATAGTACAAACAAAGAATACAAAGATATGAGTGCTTTTCTGGTTGATATAGAAAAGAAAGCATACCGTATGGTGTTGATGTCTGTTGGGCAGCACGCTGATGCCATTGATATATTGCAAGACAGTATGATTAAGCTAGTTCAAAAGTATACAGATAAACCTTCTGCTCAATGGAGGCCATTATTTTATAGGATCGTTAATAACAAAATTATTGATTGGCATAGGCAGCAAAAGTTAAAAAACCTGCTGTTCTTTTGGAAGTCAGACGATGACGATGAAAAAAATCTAGATAATGAATTAGTAGACGAAACTAAGTCTTTAAAGCTACCTGAAGAAGAATTGATTAAACAGCAACAACAAGCAGATATGTTAAAAGAGTTAGAAGCGTTATCAGAAAAACAAAGGCAATGTTTTTTATTAAGAAGTTGGGAAGGCCTTTCGGTTGCTGAAACAGCGAATGTTATGGGGTGTTCACAAGGTAGTGTCAAAACGCATTATTTTAGGGCTGTCACAAAGTTACGTGAGGTAATAGGAGAAGTTCACAATGTCACAATCTGATGATATGAAAATTGCAAAAAAGGTGAATGACTTATTAGATACTGAAAATGAAAAGTTATCAGTAGAAGCCTGTGCAGATATTAGCCGAGCTAGACTTCAAGCTCTAAATTCGGCTAATCCCGATAAGCTAACATTGGCGCGATTCATTTCTAAACCAACGCAATTTGTTGTTGCACCACTAGCCCTATCAGCCGTGTTTTTAGTCTTAGTAAATTTTTATTCAGGTGATACACTTCCACACTTACCTAAACACTTATTTGCGCAAGATGTACCAATGGAAGATCTTGCAATGTTAGAGGAATTAGAGTTTGCGAGTTGGTTGGCTGAACAAAAAGAGATGGTGTATTAGTATGTGGCTTGTTGCTTCGTGCTCTTTTTCATCTTATGGCAAAAGTGATGCCACTCAATTACCGAGTAAAAGTTTTTTAGAGTTTTTAGCTGAGATGGAAGAGGTTGATGGCAAGTTAATATCACCCATTGATTTGCTCGAAGAGAGCAAGATTCCAGAGCCAAAAAGTGCTACTAAAGCCGCAGAAGCAAAGAAAAAAGAAGTATCAGTGCCAAAAAGTGAGACAAAAACTAAACGAGATAAAACAGCAACTCAAACTGAATTAAAGGAGGGACAACAATGAAAAAATTTATCTCCCTAATCACCTTTATGATGATTGGCTGTTTACAATTTGGTTTTGCAGCTGAATGGGATGCGTTGAACCAAGAGCAAAAAAGTGTGTTGCAGCCCTATCAAAAACAATGGGCTGATATGCCAGTTGAACAGCAGACTAAGTTGGCTAAAGGAGCTTCTCGTTGGGTCAACATGGGAGAAGACCAAAGAAAGCAGTTGACCAATAAGTTTGCCAAGTGGGAAAAACTAAGCCCTGAAAAGCGTGCAGAATTAAAAAGTAAATTTAAAACATTTCGTAAATTATCGCCTGATAAACAAGCTAAAGTGCGAGATCGTTATAATCAGTTTAAAAAAATGCCAGATAAACAAAAGCAACGTTTACGGGATCAATTTAAACGTATGAAAGTAAAAACAAGTAAGCAAAGAAAAGTAAAACCTAGACGCTAGTTAGCTCTAAGCTAGTACATCTGAATTCAGGTAAACTATTCAAAAAGAATAATTAACACCTATTGCGAAAGACTGATAGGTGTCTTGTTTTTCAATGCTAATCTGACTATCTAAATCTAAACTTACCTGTTCATTAAGCTCATAAGAAAAAAATAAACTGAGTAAACTATAACTATCGTTTGATATGGAGCTGGTGAGGTTTCTACTGGCAATCCGGCCTGATATCCGTGGTGAGTTTAAAGGCGTTTCAATTTGTGATTGCTCTGGCTCTTGGGTCAAAAGAAAACTTTTTGCTAAACCCGCTCCCAAAAAGATAGTGTGTGTTTTCCAATCTATAACTTTTGCTGCAGATAAACCTACTGTAGCAAAGTTTAACGTTTCAGACGTTGCACTTAGAGTTGGCTGGTTAGTATCAAGTCTATAATTACTTTCTAGTTGCTCCCACTGACTATTGACTGCACCAATGGAACCGGTGAGTAGCCAAGTATTAATAAGTTTGTCGTAGCTCAAATTTATGGCAGCACTAGATATTTGATTACTCTGAGAAGACAAAGGAAGACTATTTTTTCGGATAGCAACTGAGTCTTCCTGAAACTCACCATAAGAGGCTGATAAACTCCAGGCATCAAGATTAAAGTCAACACCTAAGTTCCAGTTATGACTGTCGGTTTCTCCCTTTTGTCCTGTCTCTAAACCGCCTTTATCCGATAATTGGGTATAAGAAGCAGCGACTGACCAATTGTCATGTAGATCGAGTGAAACGCTAGCAATGGCACCATTTGGGGCTAACGATAATGTGTCGTTTAAGATTGATAGATCCTGTTCATCACTGACATAACCTACATAAATATTAGAAGCATAGGTGGCCTGTGTGCTCAATAAGGCAAATCCACAACATGCGTATTTAATTGAACGAGTGGTTGAAGCGTTTATTTTAATTCTCAATGGTTTTGGCATATTTATAATTATATGACAAGTAAGGTAACTAAAACTGAATACCAGTGCAATTATCTTAATAGTACAGAGCAAATAAAGTGTGCTGATTAGTCTTGAATTAATGGTACTAGCCAGAGCAATCAAATAAATAGAATGGTAGACTAAATTATAACCAATCTGGAATGCTATTAATAATTTGCTCGTCCTTATGAAAAACATGTTCAAGATGACAGTGTTACTTTTTATTATTTCTCAATTTAGTTGGGCCCATGCTAGCTCAAATCAAACTGATAATAAGCAGGTTCAACAAAAAATAGTATTGACAGTTGCAACTACAGAGAACGGATATTACCCCTATAATTTTGAAGAGAATGGTAAACGAGTCGGCTTAAGTATCGACGTATTAGATTATATCGAGGCTAACTCTAATTTGGATTTTGAGTTTATAGTTCTTTCCTGGCCCAGAGCCCTAAAATTTGTTTCACAGGGCAAAGTAGATATGATATTGACTCTATTTAAGTCGATTGAAAGAGAGAAAGAATATCATTTCATTGAGCCGTTCTATGGACACGAAGTTAACCAAATTTTTAGCTTAACAGGTAATCAAATTGAGTTTGATGGTCAGCTAAAACAATTGGAAAGTTTTTCTATTGGAACAACACGGGATTACTCTTACGGACAGTCATTTGATCAAGCTAAATATCTGACTAAGTTGCCCGCGACATCAGAAGAAGCACTAATCAAACTGCTTTTAGCAAAGCGTATTGACCTTGCCATATCAAATCCGTTAACGTTTAACAAAGCCATAGCTGATAAAGGTTTGAGTAGTAAAGTAACTGCGATAAAACCGTTTATTAGTGTGACACCCATTTATATGGCGTTAACAAGAAAAAGGAAAAAATCTGACAATATTGCCAAATTACTCGAGAGCCAAATCGAACGCTTGAAGTCGAGTGGTTATTACCAAACGTTATTAGACAAATATAAGCTCAACCTTCAATAACAAACATTGAGTCTTGAACAGGCAGGTGAAGTTTGCTTGTTTTAAAATAGCCTTCTTTTTAATAAAAAGAAGGCTAACTTTTAACAAAATCTTAAATTTAAAATTAAATAACTTCTTCTTCGCTTACTTCATCAATACAGTCTTTTAATGCTTGACGTGAAGCTGTTCTAGCTTCATTCGCTGCAGTTAATTCAGCTTCAGTCACATCTCCACTTTCGTCTGTATCTATTGCTTCAAACGCTGCAGTCGCTTTTGCTTCTTTTGCCGCTACAAGTTCGCTTAACTCAATCGTGCCATCACCATTTGAGACTTCTTCAAACCTTTCTTCTTTGGAAGTCCCATCTGGTAAGTCAGCTTCGATTCCTTTGTCAGCAAGGCAAACCGCTAATTCGTCAATAATGTCAGAAATATCTGTTCGTTCTCGATTACTAGCTGTGGCTTCTTCAAAAGTTAACGCGCCGTTTTCATCCGTATCTTTTTTGGTAAATGACCTTTCTGCGTTACTTGATACAGGGGTTAGAAACTCTGTTAAATCTACAACGCCATCTTCATTAACGTCTAAACGTGTTAATTGAGAGACAGGATCACCGGCTCGTTTGCCTTTATTTTTAAATCCTTTTGCATCAACTTGCGCTGTAAACATTAAGGTCGTGGCAATGGCACCTATGATGGCCGTGGTTAATACATTTTTGTTTGTTTTTAACATTTTTAATTCTCCATTAAATTAACAAGTGGTTCACATATTCAAACGCTTGGTATCTATTTTGGTTGACATAAAAGTTGAAATTTATTTTATTTTTATTTAAGTGATTGATATTTATTGAAATTATTTTTTATGTTTGGTTAAAAGATCAAAAGAAGAAATAATGTAAATAAAATGTAAGCCTGCTTGTTTAACGCTGAAATAAGAATAAAGTTGGGATTGCACTTATATGAGTCATTGCGAGGACGTTTAATGGAAAATACTCAAACTTATATTGCCGCCCATAGGTTTGGTTATGGCGCTAATAAAAAGTTAATTAAACAAATTGACCAACCAAAGGCTTGGTTACTCAATCAGATGACGACTGACAGTGTCTCGACCGAACTTAGCGCATTGTCGCTGAATTGGAATAGTCGACAGGCTATTCAAGCTATGGCTCTTTATCGTAAACAAAAGAAACAAGAAAAGAACGTTAATCAAATGTCGAATGAATCGATGATGATGGCAAGTAGTGAAACCACTAAAAAGAGGTTAAATAAGCAGTCTATGCAAGTTGTGAAGCTCACAATTAGCCATGCAATCGAGTCGAACAATCCTTTCTTTTGGCGCTTGGTGGATTTTTTCTCTAATCATTTTAGTGTCAGTGCAAATGGTCAGAACATGCGTGCATTAGCTCCTTTATTAGAAAGTGAAGCTATAGCTCCTAATATTGCTGGTTACTTTAGTAACATGATCCTCGCGGTTGAAAGTCACCCCGCCATGTTGATTTATTTAAATAACGAACAGTCAATTGGACCTAATTCAAAGGCTGGGAAAAGAAGTAAAGGTAAAAAAGGACTAAATGAAAACTTAGCCCGAGAAATTATGGAACTACACACTCTGGGCGTAGGTGCGGGGTATGATCAGGCTGATGTGACCGAGCTTGCTAGAGCCATTACTGGTTGGGGGGTAGATGGTGCAGCAAAAAGCACAGCTGGATTTATGTTTAGGAAGGGATTACATGAACCAGGTAAACGAGATGTATTCGGAAAAGTATATAAGGCTGCAGGAGTAGAGCAGGGAAGGCAAATCCTTAAAGATTTAGCACTCAATGCTAAAACAGCTGAGTTTGTTTCTCGCAAACTAGTGACCCACTTTATTAGTGATGATGCGCCACAAAGAATTGTAGATGAAATGGTTAAGGTATGGCTAGAAACCAAAGGGTATTTACCCAAAGTATTAGCAGCCATGATCAATGACCCATTGAGCTGGAGTGAACAAAATAATAAGTTTAAGACGCCTAGAGAGTTTTTAATCTCCACTTGCCAAGCTTGCGGTGTTAAACGTGTAAGACCTGACTTTGTCAAAAGTTTATCCATTTTGGGACAACAACCTTTTTCAGCTGGCTCCCCAGCGGGTTATAAAGATACTCAAGAATACTGGGCGGGGCCAAGAGCCATGATGGGCAGAATTGAATGGGCCGAACATGTTAGTAAATTTGTAAAAAGGGTGCCGACAAATATAGCAAATCAGACCCTAGGGCCTTTATTGGATGAGCGCACGAAATTACTAATTTCCCGCGCAGAAAGCAAACAGCAGGCTATTACTTTATTTTTAATGAGTCCGGAGTTTCAAAAACGATGAATATACCAAGACGAGACTTTATAAAAGGTGGCATGGCTGGCTGGATAATTGCTCAATCGGGAAGTTCTTTGGCGGTTGCTAAAGACACTAAAATTAAGCCATCCAAGAAAATAGTTTGGGTGATGCTACGTGGTGCAATGGACTCTTTACATGGCGTTATTCCGACATCAGACCCAGATTATATGAATATTCGAGGGCCGCTAGTTGAGACTATTAAAGATAAACTTTTACCCATGCAAAAAGGTTTTGCATTACACCCTGCATTCAAAAATCTTTATGGGAGTTATCAAAATAAGGAGTTTTTTCCTGTTGTAGCTGTGGCTTCTGGATATAGAAGGCGCTCTCACTTTGATGCACAAGATCAAATGGAAAGCGGTTTAGACACGACTGATTATGAAAGTGGTTGGTTGGCTAGAGCTGTAGCTTTGTTAGACGGTCAAGGATTAGCGGTGGCGCAAACCGTCCCGATTGCGTTGCGCGGAGACACAATGAGTCAAACTTGGTATCCCCCTCATTTTACTGCTTCTGAAGATGACTTGTTAGACAGGTTAAGGAGCTTATACAAAGGAAATGACGAGTTTTCAACACTGCTTGAAGATGCCATTTTAAATAGAGACATGTTAGATATGGACGAGCGTTCTCGTGCGAGGCCTAACTTTTCTTATTTAGCTAAAAACTGTGGCGAGATATTAAGCAAAGATGGTTCTGCTCATTGCGCAATGTTAGAGCTAGGAGGTTGGGACACTCACAATAACCAAGCAGCAAGGTTAAACAGACAATTTGATATCTTGGATAAGGGACTCGGTGAACTAAAAGCAGCCCTTGGTGATACGTGGAAAGACACAGTGGTGATGGTGACTACAGAGTTTGGACGTACTGTGGCTATTAACGGCACCAAGGGAACGGACCATGGTACAGGTTCAACCATGTTTATGGTGGGAGGGGCCGTAAAAGGTCAGCAGGTATTAGGAGACTGGCCCGGCTTGTCGAAAGAAAAACTGTTCGAAGGGCGTGATCTTATGCCAACCTCAGACGTGAGAAGCTGGATGGCAAGTGTACTTCACCAACACTGGAATTTATCCTTAGATGATATTGCAAAGGTTTTTCCAGATGTTAAACCTATTGCTCATGCTATCGTGAAGGCTTAGCTTTTCAATTAAGCCTTCTTATGCATGACCTGTATCAACAAATGTGGCAGCGAAACCTTGCTGCCTATCAACAGCAAAATATACAGATTGACAAATACCTGTTAGATAAAACCGACAGTCGTCGCGGAATAACACTACTAGCTCGATTACCCAAGTCAGTGACTGAGCATGTTGCTTCGTTTTTATCTGAGTTAAAAGCTATATGCCCAGGCCAATATCTTTATCCCGAATCTGATATGCATCTTACTATCATGTCTATCGTATCTTGCAAACAAGGTTATGAACTGGATGAAAACATCCATGCTACTTTTTTAGATGTATTAACAGAACATTTGACTGGTCTTCCTAGTTTGTCTGTTTCCTTGTCGGGTATTACTTTGTCTGCATCAGGCGTTTTGTTGACAGGTTATACTGATCCAGTTTTGTTAGAGGGATTGCGCAAAAGAGTCAGACTAGCTGTATCAGCTTCAGGGGTCGACCACAGTATGGATAGTCGGTACAAAATTAAAACGGCTCACTCAACTGTTATGCGATTTAAGAAACCTGTTGAAGATATGACGTCGCTGATTGCATTTTTAAAGCAAAATAAACACCGTGAATTTGGCCAGTTTGACCTTCTAGAATTGGAGTTGGTGTTTAATGATTGGTATCAATCAAAAAGCATTACCCAGTTAATCGGTACGATTGGTTTATAGAGACATTACTTCAACGCAGCATACTCGGCATAGAACCTAAAAATTATCATATATAAAAATATATGTTTGTATCTCAACTGTCATTTGACATACAATTGTTTTATGTAAACAAAATGGAAAATTTAAATGAATAAAACTTTAAAAACGTTGGTTTCTTTTACTTCTGCTTGTGTAATAGGGATCTTTGTTACTGCATGCGGCCAAGACTCGAGTAAGCCTCAAGTATCTGAAAACACAGTAAATAAAGATAAAAAACCGTATAACATTTTATATATCATGACCGATGACCATGCTGCTCAAGCCATAGGTACATACGGAAGTCGTTTAGCTAAAGTGAACCCTACGCCTAATTTAGATAAATTAGCCAGTGAAGGCATGGTGTTTGAGAACGCATTTGTGACCAATTCAATTTGTAGCCCAAGTCGCGCCACTATTTTAACGGGGCAATATAGCCAAACCAATGGTGTGCAAGATTTAAAAGGTGGTATTGGTAAAGATCAGCAGTATTTACCCCTTGAAATGAAAAAAGCGGGTTATGAAACCGCAATTGTGGGTAAATGGCATTTAAAACAAGAGCCAGGTGCTTTTGATTATTACCAAGTGTTACCAGGGCAGGGAAGTTATTTTGATCCTTCTTTTAGAGTACAAGGTGACAAAGCTTGGCCTAACAATACGACTGAATATACTGGTCATTCATCTGATGTTATTACTGACATAACCATAGATTGGTTGGAAAATCGTAAATCAGATAAGCCGTTTTTCTTAATGCACCAGTTTAAAGCACCTCATGATTACTTTGAATATGCGCCAAGATATAACGATTATTTAGCAGACGCTACCATTCCGGAGCCTGTGGATTTGTATGGCGTACCAGATACATTTGGTTCAAAAGCTACCCGTGGTGAAAATGATTCTTTGATCCGAGAAATTGGTACCTCAATTTCTAAACGTAATCCTCGTCGTAACTATGGCCAGTACTATAAAACTGATCCTAATTTACCAGATGATGAATACACTCGCATAACTTACCAAGAGTATTTAAAAGGGTATTTACGTTGTATCAAAGGAGTGGATGACAATATTGCTCGTTTGATCCAAACTTTAAAAGACAAAGGTTTGTATGACAACACCATTATTGTTTACACGTCTGACCAAGGCATGATGTTAGGTGAGCATGATTTCCAGGATAAACGTTGGATTTGGGACGAATCAATTCAAATGCCGTTTATTGTTAGACACCCTGATATCGACAATGCGGGTTCACGTAGTGAATTGTTAATTAACAATACAGATTACGCGCCATTTTTATTAGACTTGGTTGGGCAAGAAACGCCTGAATATATGCATGGTCGTAGTTTTACTCCTGCATTAAAAGGTGAAGAGCCAGACAACTGGCGTACAGCGACATTCTATCGTTATTGGACGCACAGAATGTATCACGATGTGCCCGCTCATACCGGCTTACGTAGCAAAGATTACAAGTTGATTTTCTTCTACGGTGATAATTACCGTGAGCAACAGTTTCCGTTTTATCAACCAAAATGGGTAAAGAAAACAGGTTTAGAGCCTAATAAGATACCTACACCAGCTGGCTGGGAATTATATGACATGAATAATGACCCTGATGAACTGGTTAATATTTATGAAGATCCGAAATATGCTTCAGTGATTAAAGAGCTTAAAACAGAACTGGTTAGACAAAGAGAGCTTTATAACGAAACGGATGCAAATTATCCAAGAATGAAAGCCATATTTGACAAACATTTCAACGACTAGTTTGTCTGTCATGTTTAACAGGTAAATAGCTGTTAACACTTAAATTAATAAAGCCTCAAATATGTTTGTATTTGAGGCTTTATTATTTGTATTGTTGAATTAGTTATAGGTATGGATTTGCCCTATTTTTAGGTATGTAAGCTAATACGATTATACTTATTTCATACTATTTAAAAGATACCGAGTTTTATACTCTACACTACATAATAATTGGATTCTGTGGATATTGTGCATGGCACCGGGTATGGGTTTAAAAGTATTGTTGAAGATAATGATAATTTGGCTAGGGTTGGCCAGCTTTTCTGGCTGGGCAAATGATGGGGTTATCGATCAGTTAAGCAGTCAAACATTAACCCTCAGTTACACTGTCATTGGCATAGTCGCGTTAGTTACCCTTGTGCTGCTTGTTGTATTTAAGTTCAAGCTTTCAAGAGTCAATAAGTTACTCGGTACACAAACTCAACTTAACTCCACACATACGGCTTTAATGGATGATTTTAGACAGGGCATAATACATCTAGATAAAGCAGGCCTAGTGGTTTTTTCTAATCAAACAGGGGCTTCGTATTTGGGCTGTAATCCACAAAAATTACTAAACCAAACATTCACAGGATTATTCGACGAAAGTGTGTTGGAAACCTTTGAGCAAGCTTTATCTGCTCAGCAGTATGTTAACTTTCAAACCTATTTACAGACCAGTAAACGATTTTTACATGTAGGAGTGAGTCACGCATCTTCTTCATTAACCGGTGTGGAACATGTTATTTCTTTGCTCGATGTCAGTAACTATCAAGATAAAATAAACAAGATAACTGGCGATTTTGATTACATGAATGCCACTATAGAACAAAGTCAATTAGGCCGTTTGAGTATTGATTTTGAACAAAACACCTATACTGCAGATGAAATATTTGTAGCTATGTTTGACAACTTTTCTGAAAAAACCGGCGAGCTTAAAACGCTCAACAATCGTGTGAACAAAACTCAAATGTATGACTGGGAGCAAGAATTAAAGTCTGCAATAACCAAGCATAGTTTTGATATGCGTTGTGATTTATCACAACGCTCAGAAGCAGAATTGAATGTACAAGGCAGTCAACCTGTTGATTCAAAACCAGAAGAAATGGTATCTCTGAGGTTTGTTGGTTTAAGCAAACAGAAAAACGCTAAAGATGAAACAACTCAAATGGATTTTGTGGTACATGATTTGTCTTCACTTGCTGCTCAAGAAAACATAAATAAAGCCCATCAAGTTCAAATTAAAACACTACTGACATCAAGCCCTAACCCTATTTACGTTGTAGATGGTGATGCCAAAATAATCGATTGTAACCAAGCATTTGAACGCCTGTTTAAACTCAAGAAAGACAAAATATTACAACAAAGTATTGATGAATTGACGTTATGGTCAGAAGATATCAATAAATTACATTCTGGAAATTCGAATCAGTTAGCTTCAGCTAATTTAAGTCGTGATAAAGAATTTCAAACTGAGTTGAATAGCGGAAAATTATGTACGTTAAAACTCAGGTTACAACATTTAGTGGATGAACAAAATCAACGCTCAGGCATGATTGGTATTATTCAAGATGTGACCGAGCTTACCCAAACTAAAGCAGAATTAACTCAGACTAAAAAACATTTCACCACAATACTTGATTTAGCCCCCGTTGCTGTCGCAACGATTGATGCAGATGACAAGGTAATCAGTGCCAATATAGCCATGACGGATAGACTGGGTGTTAGTGAAAGAGATTTGAAGAAAGACTCATTTTATCAATTGTTTAACGACCCAAGTAACGCTGGTAAAGCCGCTAAGTTAATTCATCAGTCTGGGCGTTTGCGTCAATTCAATGCTCAACTTAAAGGTAAAAATGGCGAGTTACATGCAAGTGCTTTACACGTTGATTTATTAAATAAAGAAAAACAAGAATACTTGTGTTGGATATCAGATAGAACAGGCGAGCAGTTTCAACAAGACAAGTTTGAAAGTTTATTGCAACACAGCAGCATGCCAATGGCCATTTTAGGTGAAGAGGGATTCACCCAACTTAATCCGGCGGCTTGTGAGTTCTTCAAAATAGAAGATGAAGAAGCCTTGTTTGGCGCTTACCCATACTCAGCTAATCTAAACAAAGATGAAATAGCAGTAAACGAGCTTGAAAGGCAAGTCACTAAAGTTAAGTTAGATGGCCAAGCTAAGTTTTTCCGTTGGGAACATCAAGTTGAACAAGAGATCCTGCCGTGTCAGGTGACTTACGTTCCTATGTACAAAGGAGCTGAGTTCGATTCAATATTGTGTATTTGGATGGATTTCAGAGAACTTCAACAAGCAGACCAAGCTCGTGTAGAAGCGCTAAACCTTCGTCAAGAAGCTGAAAAACAAGTGGCTGAAAAGCAAGAAATGTTGGAGTCTAGCCAAGCGCAGTTAGCTTCTAAATCTCAATATTTGGCTGCTACCGAAACCAAATTACAAGCGGCACAAGAAGATTTAACTGAAAAAGAGCATGAATTCAGTAACTTGCAACAAGAGCACGAAAACATCACGCACAATTTACAAGCCTTGCAGCAAGATTATAAACAAAGCCGTAATTTGTTAGATGATGCTCAAAATGCCAATGCTGAATTGACAACCCAATTGGAAGAGTCTGTTGAAAAAGTGTCGGGCTTACAAAATCAACGTAATCAAATTTCAGATGCGTTGCAGCAAAGTGAGAAGAAATTTAAAACAGCCCAACAGAATCTAATCGAAAGTGAAAGAAATGCTGAAAATCTTAAACAAGAGCAGTTGATCCAACAAACCAAGATGGAAGACTTTGCTAACGAAATTGAGCAATTACAAGATTCTATTGAACAAAAAGATAAACAAATTCATGAAGTAGGCAGTCAAATATCTTCCCTACAATCGCAGTTGGCGACGTCTGACAATACCAGTGACAAACTACGAGAGTCTTTGATTAACCAACGTAAAGCCAGTGAAGAAGCCGAAAACCAAAGAAGGGCGTTAGAACAAACCTGTCAAATGGCGCAATCTGAGTTAACCAATAAAGTCCGTCATGTCGAACACTTACAAAGTGAAATGCAAAAGTTTGAAGAAATGTCGACCCAGCAAAAAGGCGACATGGAAAAACAACAAAGCCAATTGATGAGCGAGTTGCAAGAAAAGCAAGCCCAGTTAAAACAAACTCAAACAGATTTAGATGAAACTAAGCAGGCAGCTGAAAAAGAGAAAGAAGCGAAACAACAACAACAGGATCATTTACAACAGTTAGAACAAGACTTGGCTGACATGGAGAAACAGAGTCAGCAGCAAAAAGAACAGATGGCCAATACTGAGCAGGAATGGCAGCAACAACAGCAAAGAATTCAGCACGAGTTGAGTGCTAAACAAGATCAGTTACAACAAGCTGAGAGCAATTTGGTTCTAGCAAAACAACAAAGCGAAGCCGAAAAAGCCGAAAAAGAACGTCAGCAGCGTTTATTTGAACAGTTAAAAACTGAATTAACTGATATGGAAAAGAGGAATCAAGAACAAGAGCAACAAATTGCCAACCGAGATCAAGAATGGCTAGAGCAGCAACAACAAATGCAAAAAGCATTAAAAGAGAAACAACAACAGTTACAACAAACTGAGCAAAATTTAAATCAAGCTAAGCAACAAACAAAAGAACAAAGGGCAGAGCAACAGGCCTTGTTTGAAAAGCTTCAAACCGAACTGGTCGACATGGAAGCGCGCAATGCCACACAAGAGCAGAAAATGGCTCAAGCTGATAAAGATTGGCAGCAACAACAACAGCAAATAAAACAAGAGTTACAAGCAAAACAAGAACAGCTACATAATACTGAAAGTATTTTAAGCAAAGCTAAACAACAAGCTGAAGCTGAAAGAGCCGAAAAAGAACAGCAGCAGGCGTTATTTGAACAATTACAAACTGAGCTGTCTGATATGGAGCAGCGCAGTGCAGAGCAGAAGCAAAAAATTGCTCAAAGTGATGAAGATTGGCATAAACAGCAACAAGCTTGGCAAGACGAAGTAGAGGCGAAACGCCAGAAACTGGCGCAAACTCAAGGTAAGTTAGTCGAAATTCAAACCCAAGCGGATGCTGAAAAGCTAGCTCGATTAGAACATCAACATAAACTGGAACAACTTACTGTCGAGTTAACCGATGTTGAAACCCGTGCCACTAAACAAAAAGAAATGATAGAAGGTAGTGATGAACAATGGCGTAAACATCATGCTGAAATAGAGCAACAAAAATTACAGTTACAACAAGCGCTTAAAGACGCCGAACAACAAAATAGCCAATTGAAACAGAAGCTCGAAGGGAATTTAGAACAATTAGAAGAGGCTGAATCGCAAGTTTCTGAAACCCAATCGGGTGAACAAAAACTTCAGCAAGAATTGGAAGCGGCTCGAAACCAAGCTGAAGAACTTGCGCAAAAATTGAAACAACAAGAACAACAAGAAAATAAACTACAGCAGCAACTTCAAGAGCAACAAGCCTCACTGCAAGGCAACGAGAAAAATATTGATTCATTAGAAGCCAAACAAGCGCAGCTTACGCAGGCCTTAGAAGCGGTTCAAAAAGAATATTCAGAAAGTAAAGAAAGCTTAGATGATAAACATAATGATCACTCTCAATTGTCAGAACAGCTTAAAAAATTAGAAAATGAACTACAAACCAGTAAACAACAATTAGACTCGAAAGAAACAGCCTTACAGGATGCTAAACAGCAAATTCAAAGTAAAGAATCAATGTTGGCAGAACAAGAAAGTGCCTTGTTAGCTGCACATAAAGAAGAGTTACAGCAAGCGCAACAACAGCAAGCTCAACAACAGGACGTTGAAGTACCTGACGAAAACTTGTTAGCTATAGCTAAATTGACCATGCCGCCAGAGCCGGCTGTTTGGTTTGATTTATTGCATTATCTACAAAAGCAAACCAGTGAGGAGCCATTACCAGTGGCTTTGAAAAAACTAATGGAAGAGTTACAAAAAGCGATAGAAGCGACTGAAGAGGCTGTAGATAATGAAGACCTATCGGGGATCTTAAGAGGCGCTCGTAAACTTGGTTTAGTGGCAAATAATGTCAATTCAGCAGCATTAACCGATGTAGTTAATCGATTAGAAAATGATTGTCAGCAGGGCTTGGTAGACAATATTTCAATAGCTTGGCCATCAGTTAAGCGTTCACTAAATAACAGCCTAAGAGTGATTTACAGTAATTTGAATAGCTAACCCAAACTCGGGTAACAAGTTATCTATCAAGTCTCAACTTATACCCCAATTTGAGTGTTTAAGTTGAGATTGAGTTTTTATAACAAGTCAAAAAGCTTAATCATTAGCCGTAGGCTTATCGATAGTAGTGTGCTGACCTAATATGACTGCCAGCAAAGTGCCATGAGCGGCCATTACGCATTATTTTATTATAACTTCGGCTGAACGCCCAAAGCGGACCAAATAACTTAA
>NZ_JBPOFP010000112.1:0-14691 GCF_051252315.1 Paraglaciecola sp.
GGCGGAATGGCAGAATGGCTATGCAGCGGATTGCAAATCCGTGGATCTCGGTTCGACTCCGGGTTCCGCCTCCATATACGCTTTAGCAATACCAGCTTGTTATTATTAACAAGTATCCCCCCGATGCCCGGGTGGTGAAATTGGTAGACACAAGGGATTTAAAATCCCTCGTTCGTAAGGACGTGCCGGTTCAAGTCCGGCCCCGGGCACCATTTCAAGATTCAGTACAATCCAATAACATCCATTATATATCTACACAACAGTCAAAACGTGGCCTTCAAGTCTAAAACGGTCTATCTACGTCTATTGTCATCCTGACTAATGTGGTGCTATAACTGGTGCTACCTTAATTTAATTTGAATTGATAGCACCATTAAAAGCGTTGTTTGGTAGCACCAATTCGAATAACTGGATTATGTAGCACCATATGTCACTTACCGATATTAGAATTAAACAAACTGTTCCATTAGATAAAGACTTATGGCTTTCTGATGAAAAAGGGTTACGTCTATTAGTTAAGAGCAATGGTTCTAAATATTGGCGTTTGAAGTATCGCTTTCAAGGAAAGCAAAAAACCTTGGCCGTTGGTGTTTATCCAGAAGTATCTCTTAAAGAAGCCCGTAATATTGTTACTGATGCTCGTCTTTTACTGAAAAATAATATTGATCCAAGTACTCATAAGAAACAACAGAAGCAAGTCAGTAAAGTAGACGAGGAAATGTTGTTTTCCAAAATTGCTTTTGATTGGTGGCAAAAACAAAAAGGGAAATGGAAGGAAGGGCATGCCGATAGAGTTTGGACTAGGTTGAATGACAATGCTATTTCCAAACTTGGAACTAAGCCAATTAATGAGATAACACCTCAAGAAATTATTACAGTAGTTCAATTGGTTGAAAGTAGAGGGGCGCTAGATGTCGCTCAACGAGTTTTACAAGATATTAGACGAGTATGCCGTTTTGCTGTTCAGTCAGGATTATTGCTTACCAATCCTGCTAGTGATCTTACCGGCATACTAACGCAACGAAAACCTGAACATAGAGCTTCACTACCAAGAGAAGAATTACCAATATTTCTAAAAGACTTGGACGGTTACACAGGACAGGGGCGTTTACTCACTAAACTTGCTATAGATTTACTTATCTATTCATTCGTTAGACCTGGGGAATTACTCGGAGCAAAGTGGGAAGAATTTGACCTAGATGAAAAGCTATGGCGAATACCTGCTGAACGAATGAAAATGAATACAGAACATATTGTTCCATTATCTGAGCAAGCTATCGATACTATTAAGTTACTTGAACCAATAAGTGGACGTTTTGAGTTCTTATTCCCTTCTGAAAGAAACCGATTTAAACAAATGTCAGATAATACAATGCGAATGGCAATATTTAGGTTGGGCTACGATGGTGAAACCAAAGGAAAAAGTAAAGCTAATCCACATGGCTTTAGAGCAACAGCATCATCTATTTTGAATGAAACTGGTTTTAATCCAGATGCCATTGAAAGGCAACTTGCACACATGGAGAGAAATGGCGTTAGAGCTGCTTACACCCATCACGCAAGATATTTAGAAGAACGAAGAGAAATGATGCAGTGGTGGGGTGATTACCTTACTACTCTTCGTTCTGGCGCTACAGTTACCCCCATTTTTAATAAACGTGCGTAATTAAATTAAATATTCGCGGGAAGTTATTAAGATTTTTTGTAATAACTCTTTAATTAATAAAATCGCTAAATAGAGAACAAATAATGAATCAATTTAAAGTAAATCAAGAAATAGAAAATACTTTTGGAAAGTTTAATGAGGCGTACAAAATATTGGAGATTTTAAAACGATCTGTAAATGACGTTTTTATAGATTCGCTTGTTATCGGTGCTAGTCCTAATGCTTACGACTTATTAAAAGAGTTAAATTCAAAAATCTACAAAAACGTACCTATTAGTAACGTTTTTTATGCGTATAAAAAGCTATTAAAATTTGACCAAGATTTAATCGACTACGTTCATGATTTAGACAAGCTTGAAAATGCAGAAAGGTTTCCGTCTAACTACGTGCAAGCATTATATGGTGTTACTGAATTAACTCGCTTGTCTGTTTTGCTAATGGAAGAAGCAATAAATTATCAAGATGATAAAGCAGCCTAGAAATAAAACCATGAATCAATTTAAAGTAAATAGCGATATAACGGACGCTTGTATTAAGTTTAACCAAGCCTTTCAAATATTATTATTAATTCGTAAGTGTTCAAATATTCGTTACTCGATTGAGCATTTTTCCACTTTATATGGCGCATCTAGTTTTTGCGAACAAGCCGTTACATTAATGGAATCGGGGATTAACCATAAAGAAGCCGAAGCGGCTTAAGTTTTACTAACTTAGTCTAGGGTAGCCCCCGAAAAGACAATCCCCAATTGTTCTGGCTAAGTTACTTTATTTGGGTTCCGTAGGGGTACGGTATGTCTAAACATAGTTATCCAAAATGGATACCACTGAAGTTTATAGATAATTTAGATTTTCAAATTAAAGCTTGGAATCTTCAACTAGGAGACTATGACCTACCGAATGACAAGTATTGCAATGATATTTTACGAAAAATGCAATCACATCCAGATCATTTTGCTGTTAGGCAAATACAAGAGAGATTTTGTAACCATAATGATCTTAATGCTAAAACATTTTGGTGTGAATTCAATTTTGTAAATAAGTTGAGCATGTATTCTTTGGTTGGAGCTATGGTGAAAGGACTAAGTAGCAAAAAATATAAAACCGAACTGATGCCCCGCGATGAAAGGCAGAAATTTAAAAATAGGATTTCCGCCACTAGTGAAAAACTTCAGGAACTTGTGGCTGACTCGCCCTTTGAACATGCACTTGTGTTAAAAATGGCAAATTTAGCTAACTCAATAATCAGCAATTTGCAAAGTCATGGAGTTGCTATCACTAAAGCTGTTGAAGACGACATATATTCGAATTGTTTTTCAGGCGTAACAGTTAAAACAGTTTTAAAAGAGTTGAGTCAAGCTGAAGAGCAGCAAGTATTGGCCCGAATCGGTCAAACACCTGTCATTTTGAAAAAACCAAATGATAAAGATTCAAATAGGGCGCACTTTGCCCAAACTATGACAAATTACTTTGGTGATAAGACAGGAGAGGCCCAACAGGAAGCTGTAAGAGTACTTTGCCTTATTTTTTACCCCCATTTACAGGAGTTTTCAGATCCAGACTTAAAGAGAATTGCCCCTTGGCCCCCAAAACTTTAAATGTTTTTTTGTGAGCATCCTCTTGAATAATTTAAGTTAAATATGATTTTCAATTTTAATTTCAAAAATCCCAACTTACACAAAAATTAGATAATAAATAACCTTCTCGTTAATAGACGCAATCGGTGTCTATACACTAACGGAGAAGCTAATGAACGCTCAAAACTTCAGTACAAATTCAGATCCTATTTTGCGTATTACAGGTGTTGAAAAAGAAGTAGGCTTAAAGAAAAGCACTATTTATAAACTAATAAAACAAAATGAATTCCCTCAACCAATAAGCCTTGGCGCTCGTGCTTCAGGCTGGCTTTTGTCTGAGATTAACCAATGGAAGCAAAACCGGATAGCTTTATCAAGGGGGAATGATAAATGCTAAAACCTAACCATGCCTACTTAGTTGTTAACGGTATGAGTAGCGCTAATAGAATTATTCAATCTGATAGCCTTGGAAAGCCCTTAAGAGTTGTTTTTGAATTTAAACCAAATGATATAACAACGCTAAATTGTGGTTTTGAGCCAGAACAAATTTATACAGGCCCTAATACTCAAAATACTATTTTTGTTAGAAGAGAACACACCATACATAACATTTCTAATAAATGGCCTCACAGTTCTATTTTTGTTTGTCCTCGCTGCAACCTAAAAACAGATATGGTGGGGAATATATGAGTAAACCTGATTTTAAAGGTCTTGCAGCACTGGCCTTGCCACAAATGGCTAATATTTTAGATAGGTATTTACCTGGGGGGAAGTATGACGGTAATGAATATACCGTACTTAATCCCATTAGAGCCGATAGCACTGCTGGATCTTTTAAGATAAATGTTGCTACGGGTATATGGTGCGATTTTGCCACTGATGACAAGGGCACTGACGCTACATCATTACTAGCGTACGTGATGAATACAACTCAATTAATTGCTTACAAAGAGTTGTCCAATTACTTAGGGACTGGTGGACTTGATGAACACAAGCCACCAGCCAAAAAAGCAAATAAAAAGCCTAAATGGGATGCTGTTACACCAATACCTAAGACGGTTGAGGTTCAATGCCCTAAAGAGCATTACAAACTTGGCAAACCTAGCCATGTATGGGAATACCGCAATCAATCAAGCGAGTTATTGCTAAAGGTTCTTAGGTTTGAATCTATTGTTAATGGTGATCTTAAAAAGGAATTTAGACCGCTGACATATTGCCTTTCTAGTGAAGGCCGTAAAGAGTGGCGCTGGATTTCCCCATTTACTAAGAAGCCTTTATACGGCTTAGATGAGCTTGCCAAAAAACCTGATGCTGTAGTGGTGCTTTGTGAAGGTGAAAAAGCCGCTGATGCTGCCAAAGTGTTATTTCCTAATTTTGTATGTATGACGTGGCTTAACGGTGCAAATGCAGAGAATAAGGCAGATTTTGCACCGCTGAAAGATAGAACGGTACTAATTTGGCCTGATAACGACAAAGCCGGTCAGTCATGTGCGGCACAATTAATCACTTTATTAAAAGGCAACTACTGTAAAAAAGTAGTGCTAATTGATTTGGCAGGCTTTGAGCGAATACCCAAAACCGACGAACAAGGAAGGCCTTGCTTTGGTAATAAGGCTATCTGGCCTGATAAAGCGGACGCTGCGGACGCATTAGCATTAGGCTGGACTTCTGATCACATCAAGTTACTAAAAGATAGAAAACAATTATTTATCCAAGAGGCTGCAACTACCTCAGCCGCCACAATAGACCCGACAATACCCAAAGGTTTTAGGTTAGGCCCCAAAGGCGTTGAAGCGCTTATTAACACCGATGAAAACGGCAATGAAGTCTATAGGCCTATATGTTCGCCATTAAAGATACTAGCCAGAACATTAGATGCAACAGGAACGGGCTTAAATTGGGGAGTATTAGTAAGTTTTAACGATTATGACGGTGAAGAAAAAACGTGGAATATTCCAATGAAGTTATTTGCTACAGATAACGGGACTGACATTCGTAAAGGCTTATTAGATAGAGGGTTGCGGATTGAGGCTATAAGAGACGCTAACCGCAAAGTATTGCAGTATATCCAAGCAAGCGAACCTGATAATAGAGTTGGGTTAGTTTCTAAGCTGGGATGGCATTCAGATGCCTTTGTATTACCTGATTCGACTATTGGCAAAACAGACACCCCTTTATTGTTTGATAGTGAGTCGGTAGCACCTTGTAAATTGTCGGTATCTGGTAGCGTTTTAGAGTGGCAAAAATATGTAGCGACTTATTGTTCAGGTAATGACTTAGCTATTCTTGCTGTGTGTATCGCATTTAGTGGGCCACTGGTGGGGATGCTTGGCTTATCAGAAAACATTGGCTTTCACTTCTATGGGGATAGCTCATTGGGTAAGTCTACTTTGCTTAACGTGGCTTGCTCTGTCTATGGCAACCCAAACGAATATAGAAAAACATGGAGAACAACAGACAACGCATTGGAAGGCATTGCCGCCACTCATTCTGATATGTTATTGGCACTGGATGAATTAAACCAAGTCGACCCCCGTATTATTGATAACGTGGTGTATATGCTTGGTAATGGTAAAGGCAAAAACCGTTCTGGCTCTGATTATAAAGGGCAGTCCTCTTTAAGTTGGAAACTGGCTTTTATTTCCAATGGTGAGAAGACTCTAGAGCAGTATTTAGGCGAAACAGGGAAGAGTGTAACAGGCGGTATGGAAATGCGTTTTATTGCTGTCTACGCAAGCCCACATGAAGACGAACAAACACGAAAGCAATTAGGCATATTTAACGACAGTAAAGGTTTTGCTGGTGGTGCTGATTTATCAGACCATTTGAGAAAAGCTGTCAATAAATATCATGGTGTAGCATTTCAAGAATTTATCAACAAATTAGTGACGAGCGATAGAAAGGCTATTACTGATTTTCTACATGACGGTATTAGTAAATTTAAACAAGAAACCTTAGGCCCAAATGCTAACGGGCAAGTAGGTAGAGCAGCCGAAAAGTTTGCTGTAGTAGCTTTAGCGGGTGAATTGGCTGGTAGATTTGGCCTTACCGGTTGGAAAGATGACGAATGTAGAAATGCTGCTAAGAATCAATTTAAAGCTTGGCTAAATAGACGAGGCGGTACGGGGAACATTGAAGAAATGCAGATCCTTAAGCATGTTGCCTCACAAATAGAATTGTTTGGTGAAAAGTACTTCAGGAGATGGGACAAAAGGAATAGTGACAACTCAACAACCATTGATGAACATGTACCCAGCCGCAATGAATTATGGGGCTTTAGGATCACCGAAGAAATTAAAAGTATGGTTGATGGTAATACAACAGAGCATGTTTATTTAGTGACTAAACAAGCCTTTGAAACTCAATTGTGTAAAGGCTTTGATCATAAGCGCGTGGCTAGATTGTTACGCTCTGAAGGTATACTTATATTGAGGGATTCAGAACTACAAAGAAACCGACTTTGTACAAGAGAAAAATTACCTGGGTATGGAAGCAAAGCACAACAGGTATACAAGTTTAAGTCATCATCATTAACTACAGTTATAGACCGCTTCAGCGGGGTTAAAGGCGAATGAAGTTAGGTTTATTGGAATTAGCCAGAAGCCAACATAAGCTTTTTAGTAAATAAGTGCTGCTCACAGCAAAAAGTGAACTTTCGGAATCTACAAATAACACAGCGCTTCTGTTCGCAAACCCTCCTGTGGTCACGCCCATATGTGAGGCTAATATTCCGCATAGCGTAAAGCCAGACCAAGCGTCTAGTTTACCGTGTAGAAAGCTACGTCAGATTTCTTATCTGAACCGAATGCGTAGGAGAGCTGGCACCCAATGTAAGATGAGTTGATATTATTCAAGCGCATATTCGCTGAATTAGGAACATCTAAGCCCCATCCACTAGATGTTTGCAGGCCGCCCGGCATAACCAAACTCACATGGCCATGGCCTGCACCGTTAAGCCACGCCGCAATAACTGGTTTTCCAAGTTCCGCTTTATTTCCAGCTAGTGTTAGAACACCTTGGTCGTCGCCATTGCCAATATGTGTCCAGCCATCGAACTCGTTGTTAGCTAGTTTATTTGCGATCTCGTTGGCCAGATAGTACTCATTTGCATTTTTCTTCTTGAAGCTATTGATGCCGTATATTTCAGTCACAGCTTTACCGACAAACCAATTGCAAGCAGTTTTATCTCGTAAAGTATACTCGTTAACATCAGTAGTATCTATACACTGAAACAACTTACCGAGATGCGTAACAACCCGACTATATTCATCACTGCGTTCCCATAGGGTAGGGGCATTCCGTTCGCATTTGTGTGCAGCTGCTTCCAAGGCTAAAAAGATGGGTAAAAAAGCTAATGTCATCTTTGTAATAAAATTCATAATATACTCCTACTTTGAAAATTTAGTTTTACTGAAAAATCTTGGCGACACATTGGCTTTTTAGCTTTTTTCGCCATGTGTTGTAGTCATTTTTGAAACTACGTTCATCGTTGATCATGCTCATTAAGCATGTTGCGTTATCAAGCGATGTTTTTGCATTTTCGATGTCCGATCTTGTACGCACGATCATTAACGCTCTCGCCATCTCTGCAAGTAGCGTTGCCAAACGCTTTGTCGTATTTTTAACTTCATCCTTCCGCTGAGAATTATTCATATTAAGTACACGATCTAGAACCTTTCCAACAAGAATGATTCCTGCTCGATAATAATTAGCAGCTATCTGAATATCACCTGCGTTCATACGGGCTCTATTTTCAAGGAAACTGTTGGCCCCATTGACATATATGTCAGCAATCGTCTGCGCCGCAGCGAGTGTGCAATTCCCATTATTCGGATCAGCACAGGTTTTCTTGGCTGTTTTGAGCGAGTCGCCAACCATCTGTTGCACTTTTTCGTAGCGACCTTGTTTTGCATATGATTGCATTAGTGCAGAGTTAAGTTGCGTTACTTGATAAGCATCCGTATGCAGCGCTATAGAGCCCTTGATTACTTCAATTACACGCTGTTGGGCACTTTCAGCCCCGTTTTCAACCCAGGTACTCATTTGGTCCGCAAAAAACTTTTGGACGGCTTTACGATCGCCACTGGAATGAAGAAGTAATGGGTCTAGTGCAACACGTTGTTGATAATGTTCTGGTATCAGCGAGTTGATATTCTCCAACTTTCCTTGATTTTTGATTTCAGTTTTTAAAACGTTTTTCCTTTCTGTACTGATTATTTCAGCTGTTTGCATTCGCAGGCCACCAGAAGAGCAGTAGCGAGGTCGGCCCGGTGAACATGGCGTACGATGAATACCACCTCCAGTATAACTTTTGACGTAAGCGTGTACAGATGCGGCTTCTAAACGATTCATTCTTTTGTTATAAGTGATCTGCCATGTATTGGGATTATTACCCTTGAATACTTGTGGATTGCCAACGACGTTACCAGCGCTATCCACAAGATAGACTTCGATTTCAAAAGCAGTGTGATCCTGATGATTTGGGCGCGCTCTATTTTCATACCAACATTTTAGGCCGAAGTACTTACATCGACGTACTTCATAGTGATGATGATTTACGTTAACACTGCCACTCATAGTAAACTTAACTGTTTCACCGGGATACACAAGTACCGCTGGAGAAAGTGATACGAACTGAGCATTACCTGGCAGAATATTGACCGTACCGGAATATGTAGTATTGGCATGGCCCATCTTTGAGAATGTTGATAGTAGAAAAATGGAAACGGCTAATAATGCTTTAAAGAACGTATTTTGAGATTTCATTTCCTGACTCCCCTTTATTGGCTATTTTCAGCAAAACATGTGTAGCTGGAACGCTGATTTTCCGGGAGACTCACAATAGTCAAAAGCTCTTTATCACTGCACTGCCTGGTCCGGCCAAGAAATTCGTAATCAGTGCTGGTCACTACCGGGTCGATTGTTGTAGTCGTCGACTTCGGAGTTACACATTTGAGGGATTGTAGACGTTTTAAGGAAGGGTATAGATATTTACTTTTAATATTGAAAGAAGCTATTGCATCGCGGCATATATAGGATCGAGTAGTAGGATCATACTTTAGCGCACTGATTGTAATGTCACTTTCAAAATAGCAGCTGTAGCCTTTTCCGTCATCTGAACTCTTATCATAGCTATGATCTTCGAGTTCACACTCTTTTCCTTTAGTCAGATATTCAATGAAGTCTTGTTCATAGCGAATGTCAGATGGTTGTTGGTATGTGTAGCTAATTTGAATCTCAAAATCATCTACCTCTTCAATGCTAGGGCCATCCATGATGGTTAAAACATAATTACCCATAACACCGTAACCCTCAAAGTTACGTAGTGCCAACAATTCGGTAATATCGTTTTGTGTCTGGAAGCGAGTTCTAAGTGCTCTAATATCAAATACAGCTTCGTTACTAGGTGGCATCATGCTAGAGGGCAAAAGCTGCTCATCCACCATCGTGTATTGCAGCTTGTCTTTGTCGAATAGAACGACTCTTGAGAAACCGGTATGGCGCACATCAACACGATTGCCAGGTAATGTACGCCCTTTCTTGTCAATCGCCACAATATTAATGTCTAGTATTCGCGCATTCACAACCGATTGCGGTATCAGCCGCTGCTCAGGAGTGAGTGAAAGCAGCATTTCGATTGTTCCGTCTCGGGAGCTTTTTGTTTTCCAAAGACGAAAATCCTGCTTAGCTTCACGGCCTTTCAAATCAGCAAAAAGCTTAACGGGAACGGTTGAACTTATCTTCCCTAGCTTACCGTCCCCGGGCTTACAACCGTAGTCTGCACAGTAGTTTTCAGCCATCGTAATTAACTGTTGCCAGTGATTGAACAAATAATAGGGACTACTTTTGGTGCTTTCTCCATCGCGGTTCAACCAAGTGAATAGCTGGATCTCACTATCAAGCGCTAACCTCACATTCCTTGGATCTTCGGTGATTCTTCCATTAAAGTATCCGGCATGCCCGACACCGGTACTCCAAAGCGCAAGTGATCGGTCAAACGCGTTAAAGCGCTCACGCATTAGCTCGGCAAGGTAGAAGAAATAGGGACGATAGAGAAATAACAACTGCCGTATCTCTGCTAGATCACTACTTCTATTATTAATTTGCTCATTGAACTCAGAAAGCTGTGTGCGTGCGGCATTTCTCAAGGCCACTGCACGATTGCGCTCCAGATCTGCAAGTGCTGCCCCTCTGTCAGCCTCCGTGATCGATCGGGTTATTTGTTCATGCTCCGCAATAGTATCGGTCAGGCGTTCTGAATAGTCCTCCATGAGGTCCTTATTTGCATCCATACTTGCCCAAGTCTGACCAAGACTGAGAGCAACACCAGCGCCTGGTAGCGCACTGTTTAGTGCCGTTTGTAATGCAAGGTTGGCTTCAGGACTTAAACCCGTATCACCGGGAGATGCATAATTGTTCGTGTCACTGGAGCTAGGAAGACTACCGCTTGAAGATTCAACAGATTGTAATGTTTTTACGGTCCTAATTTGCTCAGGTAGGACCTCTGCCGTCTCAAGCATCTCATTAGAAACTAGCATTTTCGCAACTTCACGGCGTCCAGCATCCTGAATTGAGTCTTTGAAGATCTCTTTGTCTGATTCTATTTTTCGCCATAACTTCTCATTATCAGATCTTGATAAACGAGACTGGATATCTTTTAGAGCTTCCTTTGGTCCATCGATAGCATACTTAATACGTGCGACGGCTTCTTTTTCAAGTTCTTTCCCAGTCGTTTCTTTGAAGTTGACGAAGAAGGCATTGATTTCATCGACGGCAAGGTTTTTCTGTTTGAAATATTGATTAACAAGCCCTTCGGACAAGAATGTACCGACACCTTCAACGGAAATATGCCCTCCCTCTATCTTGATCAGATTTCGATCTTCCCTTGAAGTGCGCGGTTCATTAGCGAGGCCACCGAACTCATACTTGAGGCGTTTTATAATTGCGTCCCTTTGTGAACGCTTATAGCCGCTGCTTTCTACCATTGCTATTAAATCTTTGACTGGCTGGCTCGACATCAACCAGTGCTGGTCGAAAGAGAGAAGAATATCTATTTTCTTTTTGTCATCATCGAGGCCTTTGATAACGTCCTCTACTGTAGATTGAAGATAGGCAAGATTCTCAATCGGTATCCCTTGTCTGAGCTTGTCTTCGATTTCTTTTTTATACATATCAACACGTGTAAACTCAGAAGTGATTTTCTCATTTAGATCGTCGAAATCATGGATGGCTTTATCAACAATATCTTCATATTTCTTTAGCTTACTCAGTCGAGTCTTGATATCAGTTGTTTGAGCAATTCGATCATAGGCATCTTCAAGAACAGCCTCTACTGGCATAACATCTTTCACTAAACGATCGATTTCGTTACGTACTTTACGATTTTTGAGAGCAAGTCTAAGAAAGTCGTCCGCCCGTTTTTTTCCCAGCACCTTAGAAAACTCTGCAGTCCTCTTGATGTCAGATTCGAGCTTTTCTCCGACAGTAATGATCTTTTTGACATCCTCGTTACCATACTTCGCTGCTAGCTCCTTTATGGCCTCACTATCACCATCAATTGCCTTTTTAACTTGATCGTAGTCGTTTTTGTACGCTTCGACCTCCTCAATAGTGTTCTGAACATCATCGATAGTTTCGGCGATTGAAGCTACCAGCTCGCTCGATTCCGCAAACTCCTTCGCGTAACTTCCCGCTGCGCTAAGAACTTGATCTTTTACATAGCTCTCTGCGAAAGTCTGTAGATCACCAGAAGCAAGAGCTTTTATGTCCGTTACAGGTAGACCGGAAGCCGAGGCAATGCCAGATTCTATTAGCGCTACGGCACTTTTATTGAGGTTTTCTTGTGCTTCTGCCAATTCGTCGATTTTTTTGGCGTATTGGTCAATCTGATTTTGCAGTAGTTCTTTTCGCTGCTGGTAATATTGGCTATCGGAAGAAAGTGCGCTAGTTTGGTAGCTTGAAATTTCTGAGTTTATTTGTTCTGCTTGAATCTGGCCCGCGATATAAGCAATTTCTACATCGACATCTTGAGCTTCGAATGTGGAATTTGCGAAGCGTTCCTGCAAACGCTCAATCCTGTCAATTGCATCTGACATTCTGCGCTCTAGAGCGCGCAGCTTTACAAGTTCCTGGTGCGGTGTCGTCATCGACATTGAACGATACCCGCCTAGAAACGGCAATCCTCGGTCAAGGAGGCCAAGACGATACTTGATATCGGCCTGGAGTAAGTCAATGGTAGCGAGCTCATTTTTATCGATTTTGTCTCGCTGTAGTAGTAGTTTTCCGCCTGAGTTTGAAAGATCGGCACCATCACATGCATCGGTTCGTCGGGAAGATGAACCTCTAGTTGGTGCCTTAAAGAATTGTTGAACCTGCTCGCATGCCTTGAGGTATTCTGTCCGAATCTCAGCATACTCAGGGCACACTACTGCAGAAGAAAAATTCACATCACAGTTGACAGTAGAAGTCAGGTATCTCTCATCAGCGGATAGCTTTAAAGCCAATGCATATTCTAATAGAACCGCCAGATAATCGATATCGCGAACCGAAAAAGCTTGCATCAGATAAACGTCGATATAACCAACCTTCGACGTTACTTCTTTGGTGGCACGAAATGCTATTCTGTAGGACGCATTTGTAGGGATCGCAGATGAACCGTTTGCTGACGAAATTGTTAATACATTCTCATTTTCTGAGGATACAGCATTAGCAATTGTAAATTGGCTAGTATTATGTATTCTTCCTGAACTGTCCTTCACTTCAGCCAAAGTAATATCATTGACATACTCGTCAATTACGACGCTAAAACTTATTTTCTCTGGAGTGATTTCACTGACTTGTTCACGCAATCGGACGGAGCCGCCTTTACTTGAGGCAAGCAAGGTATCTGGAGACTTATAGCGAAATGTTAGAGGAGAAATAGATTGTTCTTTTCTGTAAGAAAGATTATATGTACCGTGACGATTAGGCGCCTTATCATTATCGACCACGAGTATGACGGCTTCTTCTGGTACAGATGAGGGCCAGTCATTATCCATGTCATTCTTTTCGGCCTTACACAGCTGCTTCTTTGGTTGATTACCTTTTCCGTAGGATAAATCTGAATCATCGATATTTACTATATAACAAAAACCCGCTGTGTTGTTTGGCATTTGGTATGCAACATTAGCGTTTGGCAAAGCGGTACATGATTTTACCGTTGTTACATTGCTGATTACATCAAGTTTCGCATCTTTACAAGGCTCTACCGGCAATCCTTCCAAATTACCATTTTGAGCAATAACGATGACAGGTATCATTACGAGAGTAAGAACGAGCATACGCATAAACATCTTCCTTTATGTTACTGGTACTACGTTGATTAAATTTTATACTAAATATTTAGGTAATGTGATGCAAGTTATTTCCAAGTCATTTCTATACATATTTGGCATCATGCTGGGTAATTCAAGAAATAATCTAAAACATAGGAAAATCAAATGACTTCAATGATTGGGTATCCAATTTTCAGAAATGTGAAAATAATTAGGGGCAAACTTTTTGCAAATGCTAGTGTCAGTTTGGCTCTAACGTTACTATGAGTTGGAGAGAAACTGACATGGAATGGTGACACTCGCTCTATCGTTGATATGTATAGCAATGTGGGTTGATTAAACAATTAATAAAATACTTCATCGCGCTCTAGTTATTTAGCACAAAAGAACGATTTAGTAGTATAAATTATGCATAGACACTGTCAGAGTGTTCAATGTTTCTAAAAGTTTGGATGGATTATTAAATATTTAGCAGCTTAGGCCAACAAAGGTTTTTGAACACCCTCTGAGGTTTAAGAAACGAATGTCTATGTCTCGCCAAACTTTCCAACTCGCAAGCCCAAGGAACGTTTTACGCACTTTACTGCAGTTTAAACGTTGAAATATGAACGTCGGCTTTTGGCACATTGCCGACCACTATCAAAGAAATAACTTTGATTTTAATAGACTGTAATAGTGCAAATATTTGCACTATTAATTATTCCTTTTACCAAAAGTGAAAACTGGTATCTGCTTGATTTTATTTAATATTACTGGTTAATTTGCACTGGTTGCACTATTTGCACTTTAAAACAGCGGGGCTAATAGCGCACCCCTGACCCCACTATAAAAAATCACTTGCGGCCCTTGGCCTTGGGCTAACAAATAATAGATCTAATCAACAGATTATTAGTTAACTTACCTAGCCATTAATGAGTCGAATGTTGTTGATAAGTGATATGGCTTCAATTACTTATTTGAATAGTGAGTTATGTTGTCTAAGTACCACGCCTAATTCCCTAAGGTACTTTGAAGGGTTTAAGGAACACGGGGTAAATTGCCGCATATTTTTAACAGCTATAAGTCTTACTAAGGGGGTTATATTTTTAACAATGAGCCTAGTTAAACTTAGCTGACCATTTTTAGATCTATTATGAGT
>NZ_JBPOFP010000113.1:0-14198 GCF_051252315.1 Paraglaciecola sp.
CCTTATGGCGGTTTTTTGGTATTTGGCTATTCTTACTACGGATTGGTATTAATGGAAATAAAAATATAGGAGTTAAATATGTCGTATTTAGACGCTTTTGTTGTCGCTGTCCCAAATGATAAGAAGCAAGAATATATTGAACATGCAAAACTGTCGGCTGTTGTTTTTAAGGAGCATGGCGCACTAAAAATAATCGAATCTTGGGGCGATGATGTGCCCGACGGTGAGACAACGTCTTTTCCTTTAGCTGTGAAATGTAATGAAAATGAAACCGTTGTATTTTCAACCGTACTTTGGCCTTCAAAAGAAAAAAGAAATACTGGTTGGGAAGCCGTTATGTCAGACCCTAGAATGTCTCCAGAGCAAAACCCAATGCCATTCGACGGTAAGCGGTTAATCTATGGTGGGTTCGATTTGTTGTTGGAGTCTTAGCTGATTTTAATGTAGTTAAAATGATAAAGCCTACTAATTGTCGAACTAGTAGGCTTAATATCATTAAGTGTTAGATATAATTTATAATTCGCATGTTAAGCAGTAGGCATAAACCCCTTTGGGATCATTTAACTTTGCGACGGCTTCAATATCAGTCGTTAACTGTTTCACTAAACCAAACAAAGCTGGCGTGCTTTGGCTTTTAAACGTACCGCCTAAGCTAACTGCCGCTTTTTGAAATAACTCCTTCCAAAACAATTCACTTTTTGAAAGCTGGCGTTCAATATATTGAGTGTCATATTCAGTAAGGTTGGCTAACTCGGCTGCTGCGTTAACCCCATCTTGTAAGTAGCCTAATTCATCAACTAGCCCAATTTCAATGGCTGTGGTACCAATCCAAACTCTACCTTGAGCAATTTGGTCGACTTGTTCTTTAGTCATATCACGATTGTTGGCAACGAGTGAAATAAAACTGTCGTATCCGTGTTCGATTCCCCGTTGCATTATTTTAGCCATTTTAGGGTTAAGACTTTTGCTAACACTCATGCCCGCAAACTCAGTAGTACCCACACCATCAGTATGTATCCCTAAATAATCCAGGGTGTTTTCAAAGGTGAGGAACATACCAAATATACCGATTGATCCGGTAATAGTGCTTGGCGCAGCGAGTATTTTGTCTGCACCAGCTGAAATCCAATACCCACCCGACGCGGCATAGGTACTCATAACCGCTACAACAGGTTTACCAGCGTTTTGTAAGTTTTCTACTTCTTGGCGAATTATTTCAGAAGCGAAGGCACTTCCACCTGGAGAGTCTACATATAAAACAACAGATTTTATGGAGTCGTCTAAACGAGCTCTACGTAATAGTTGGGCCGTACTATCGCCGCCTATTGTGCCTGGCTTTTTATTACCATTTAGAATAGTTCCTTTGGCTACTACTATTCCCACTTTTTTGATGTCTTTGTTTTTGTAAGGGAAAGCCGGTGTAATCACTTTAAGGTAATTTTTATAGGAGATTGAATTATAACCTTTACCACTTTTGTTGGTGCCTAATAAATCAATCAGCTCTAAGCGAATTTCTTCTCTGGTTTTTAAAGCATCTACCCAACCAAACTCTAATGCGTATTTTGCAAAGTCACCATCTACCGTTTCAAACTTTTCAATAAAATCATCTAGCTTTTCATCAAAGTTGGCAACTTCTACCCCTCGAGCTGCGGCAACACTGTTTTTGTATTGATCCCACATACCAGTTAACCAGGCCTTATTGGCTTCTTTAGCTGCGTCAGACATATCATCTCTAATATACGGTTCAACGGCTGACTTATAGGTGCCCACTTTAAACACGTGTGTTTGTGCTTTTAGTTTTTCGATGGCTGATTTGAAATAAGTACCAAAACGTCCATACCCTTCAAACAACATAAACCCCATTGGGTTTAAATATAAATGATCAGCGTGACTGGCTAAGTAGTATTGGTTTTGGCTGTAGTAATCACCAATTGCATAAATTGGTTTTTCGCTTTGTTTAAAGTCGTCTAAAGCTACGGCAATCTGTTCTAGTTTATCTAACCCCGCGCCACCCAATCCATGTAAATCTAATATTAACGCTTTTATACGTTTATCTTGTTTAGCATTTTCAATGGTATGTAATACATTTTGTAATAATACTTCTGGGTTTTCAGGCTCCTGCTCTAACGCTTCAGCCATAAACTCTTCGAAGGGGTCTACAGCTTGTTTTTCAATGACTAAATCACCTTTTAATTTGAGCACTAAAGCTGAATTATGGGGAACTGTGATGGGATTGTTGTCTTTCATAGCCAAAGAAATAATGGCAATAAAAATAAAGATAAAAATGATGTTTAGAACCAATTTTCGGCTGAAGTTTAACGCCGTCCAAATACCGACAAAGAGTGACTTTGTCCAACTTTTTCCTGATGACATAAGTAAATAACGCATTTCTAATTAATATACCTTCATCCTATCTAAATATTGGCTAGGATGAAATTTACAAATGTAATTTTTTGTAACTTTTACTAATGGAGTAAATGCGTTTACACTGGTCAGACTTGATGAGAGTTAATTATTAGAGGCTCCTTATGACACCTAATCAATTTTACCCCAACTTGTTTCAACCTTTAGATCTAGGTTTTACCCAATTAAAAAACCGTACCTTAATGGGATCTATGCATATGGGGTTAGAAGAACAAAAAGGGGGATTGAAGAAATTAGCCGCTTTTTATGCTGAAAGAGCCGCAGGTGGAGTCGGCGTTATTGTCACAGGCGGGGTAAGCCCAAATAGACGAGGTTGGCTATTACCTTTTGCTGCACGAATGTCATCTAAAGCTCATGCAAAGCATCATGAAGTCATTACGGATTCTGTGCACCAGCACGACGGCAAGATATGTATGCAAATTTTACATGCTGGGCGTTATGCCTATCATCCATTTAGTGTGGCACCGTCTGCCATTAAATCCCCCATCAATCCTTTTAAGCCTAAGGCTCTATCCAAAAGAGCTGTGTTATCCACAATTGACGATTACGCAAACAGTGCTCACATGGCTCAATTGGCCGGTTATGATGGTGTTGAAATTATGGGCTCTGAAGGTTATTTGATTAACCAGTTTATTTGCTCTCGAACTAATCAACGTGATGACACGTGGGGCGGTTCTTTTAAAAATCGAGCTAAATTTGCTGTTGCAATAGTGGATGCAATTCGTCAGAGAGTTGGACCCAATTTTATTATCATTTTCCGATTGTCTATGTTGGATTTAGTCGAAGGAGGGAGTACCTGGGAGGAGGTTGTTGCTCTAGGTAAAATGCTTGAGAGTGCTGGTGTCAGTATTATCAATACAGGAATAGGTTGGCATGAGGCGCGTGTTCCAACTATTAGCACTATGGTTCCTAGAGCTGCTTTCACTTGGGTTACGGGGAAAATGAAGGAAGAAGTTAGTTTACCTTTAGTGACAACTAATAGGATAAATACGCCTGAAATAGCTGAACAGGTTTTGGCGCAGGGCCATGCTGATATGGTATCTATGGCTAGACCGTTTTTAGCTGACGAAAAATTTGTACAAAAAGCACAGCAAGGAAAAAGTGAGTCTATAAACACTTGTATTGGTTGTAACCAAGCCTGTCTAGATCATGCTTTTAAGCGTAAGCGAGCTACTTGTTTGGTTAACCCCAGAGCAGGGTATGAAACAGAGCTTAATTTCTCTTTAACCACTCATAAACAAAAATTAGCTGTAGTGGGGGCTGGTCCTGCTGGATTGGCTTTTAGTTGTTATGCAGCACAGCGAGGCCACGAAGTTCATCTATTTGATAAAAATAACGAAATTGGTGGGCAATTTAATTATGCTAAACGTATTCCAGGTAAAGAAGAGTTTTATGAAACCTTACGATACTTTTCTAACAGAATAAAAGAGACAGGTGTAAAGCTACATTTAAATAATGCTCAAACGATTGATAGTCTTGCTAAGGACAGATTTGACCAAGTGATATTGGCCACAGGTATTTTGCCTAGAAAATTAGATTTTGAAGGTGTGGAGCATGAAAAGGTCTTATCTTATTTAGATGTACTTAGAGATTCTAAAAAAGTAGGTGCCAAAGTAGCGATAATTGGGGCAGGAGGCATTGGGTTCGATGTGGCGGAATTTTTAGTTGAAAAAGAGTCGCTGACGACTAAACCTGACCAATGGTTAAAATATTGGGGGGTTGATAAAGAGGTTAAACATCTCGGTGGATTAATGTCTCCAAATGAGGAACCTGCTGAACGAGAAGTATTTTTACTTCAGCGTAAAAATACTAAAGTCGGAAAAGGGTTGGGAAAAACTACAGGTTGGATTCATCGCAGTGCTTTACAGCGTAAACAAGTCACTATGTTGTCAGGGGTTAAATATATTAAAGTGGATGATCAAGGATTACATATCGAGATAAATGACCAAGCTCAATGCTTAGACGTTGATAATGTGATTTTGTGTGCAGGTCAAGAGCCTTTAAGAGAGTTGTATGATGGACTTGTAGCCAATAATGTCAAAACACACTTGATAGGTGGAGCAGATGTCGCTTCAGAGTTAGATGCTAAACAAGCTATTCGCCAAGGAGCTGAACTCGCCGCTGTTATCTAGGGGAATTAACCACAGAGTTCATTAACATTAAAAATAGACTCTGTGGTTTATGCCCCTAAATTAGCAGGCCAATCGACTTATGTGGCCACTTCTGTATTGGATAAAGAAGAGGAGGCTGCTTTGTTTCCTTTTACCTTTTCTACTAATAAATAGTTAATAGGCACAAGAATTAAAGTAATAAAAGTAGCGAATAGAATACCAAAACCTAAAGACACCGCCATTGGGATCAAAAATTGCGCTTGGGTAGATTTTTCAAATAATAACGGCATTAAGCCTATAAATGTGGTTAAACTCGTTAACATTATGGGCCTAAATCGAGAGGCTCCTGCAGTTAATACCGCGTCCATAAGTGCTAGTCCCTCTGTTCTCTTTTTGTTTATGAAGTCAACCAATACTAACGAATCATTTACCACGACTCCGACCAAAGCCAACATGCCCAATACACTCATTATGGTTAAAGGCATGGCCATTAACCAATGGCCAATAACGGCGCCTATCATGCTAAATGGTATAACACTCATCACGATCAATGGTTGAATATAAGATTTAAACGGTATGGCCAATAAGCCGTAAATAGCAAAAAACACCATCAATAACCCGAAGCCTAGTGATGAAAATGATTCTCTTTGTTCTCTGGCCTCACCCTCTAATTTGTAATCCACTCCTGGATATTGACTCACCAGTTCTTTAACGTATTGATCTAAATCTGCCTGTAATACCGTCATGTTGGTATTATTTTTATCTACATCGGCTGTGACACTTACAGTTCGAAAACGGTCAACTCGGCGAATTCGAGAGGGGCTCTTGCCTGGTGTAAGTGTGGCAACGTGAGCCAAAGGTACCGTGCCACCTTTAGGCGTTTTAATTAAGATATTACTCAAATTACTAATTGAACGTCTCTCTTCAATTGGCAGTCTTACCATAACGCGAATATCGTCACGGCCTCTTTGAATACGTTGAACTTGGCTACCAAAAAAAGCGCTTTTAACTTGATTTGAAATACTGACTCTGGTTAAACCTAACGCTTTGCCTTGTTGCGTTAGCTCTATTTGTAATTCTTCTTTGCCATCAGACATACTGTCAGCAATATCGAACACAGTAGGGTAGGTGGTGAGCCTTTGTTTTATTTTTTCTGCTACCTCTTGCAACATAATTTGTGAGTTACCAACGAGTTGAACATCAATTGGATCCGACGAACGGCCAATCTCTGCTCTAAAAGTCACACTTTCAGCTCCAGGAATATCACCAATCAACCCACGCCATTCACGGACTAATTCCGCTGATGTAATGGGGATGTCACGACTTTCTGGAGGGGTAATTTCGAATCGAACTGAGCCTATATTTGATGCGCCACCACGCCCTCCTGTGGAAGACAATATATTAAGTACGATACTTTGACCGGTTTCTTCATCGGTATATTTTTCTTTCAGTTCTTTGGCTTTGTCTACCATCTTAACAACGTACTGATTGGTGACCTCAAAATTGGTCCCCGTCGTCATTGTGAGTGATGCCCTGACTGTTTCACTTGGAACCCGGGGGAAAAATACAAACTTAGTCCAACCGCTCATGAGTAAGGTAGCAATTATGACAAAGGTACCGATAAATACAGATAGTGTGGCGAATTTATGTTTTAAACAAAATCCAAGTAGAGGTTGGTAATAATTAATTATTGCCCGCTCAAAACCATCAGCAAAGTTTTGTTGCCATTTTTCTAAACGGTTTTGGCTCTTTTTTTCATCTCTTAATTTAATGCGTTTTAAGTGAGACGGTAAAACAAACTTAGATTCAATCAGAGAAAATAATAATACCGGAATAACAATAACGGGGATTTGTGAAAACAAGCCACTGCGCCCGCCTTCCATAAATGCAAAAGGTAAAAATGCAACTATGGTTGTCAAAATACCAAAAGTTACTGGCGTAGCCACTTCTTGCGTGCCTCGTATAGCTGCTTGTTCGCCTGATTCTGCAGTACGCAGATGGGAGTATATGTTTTCCCCTGTAACTATCGCATCATCGACGACTATCCCAAGTACCAAGATAAAACCGAATAAACTAATAATGTTAAGTGTCACGCCAAAGATAGGCATGGCTAAGAAGGCCCCCATAAAGGACACTGGGATACCTATGAATACCCAGAAAGCTATCGCTGGACGTAAGAATAAGGTTAATAATAGGAGTACTAAAATACCACCTTGCAGTGCACTGCCAGACAAGGTCGCTATGCGGTTTTTAACTATTTGTGAGTCATCATCCCAAAAACTCAGTTCATAACCCAAAGGCAATTGAGATTGTTTGTCGTCTATGTATTTCCTAACTTTTTCACCCACATCTATGGCGCTCTGTTGGCCTATTCTATATACGTCAATATACGCTGCCTGTTTACCATTGAACCTTGAACGAATCGGAGTTTCTTCAAAGCCATCTTTAATATCAGCAATGTCTTTTAAACGTAAAATTGAACCGTCAGCTTTGGTTTTGATAGGAATGTTTGCGAAATCGTCTTTACGATAGGCTTGCCCTTTAGACCGAATTAGTACATCGCCTCCGTCTGTTTTAATATTTCCTGCAGAAATATCTCGACTAGAACTAGCCACTGCGTTTGAAACTTCATTTAAGGTTAGGTTATATTGTCGTAACTTTTGTTGCGGGATTTCCAATGCAATTTCGTAATTACGTACACCTGCCAACTCAACTTGGGTAATTCCGTCAATTCGTAGTAAATCGTCTCTTACTTTTTCTGCAAATTCATTTATCTCTTTTTCACCATATTCACCAGCAATAGTCACGGCGATCACTTCACGTTTTCGTTGTGCTAAAGACACCACAGGTTTTTCGGCTTCTGCAGGAAAGGTATTGATGGCGTCTACTCTGGTTTTGATATCAGATAACATTTCTCTCGGATCGTAATCTGAGTCTACCGTGATCGTGACACTAGCTGAGCCTTCAGAAGAGACACTGGTAATCCGTTCAATACCTTCCAAATCTTGAACCGCTTCTTCAATTAAAATAGCGACGCCAAGTTCGGTGTCTTCCGGTGTGGCACCGCGTAGGGTGACTCGTACATCAATCCGATCAGATTGAAATGAAGGGAATACTTCGAGTGGAATACGGCTAGACAAAGAATACATACCGGCAAACAGTATGGTAACCATAAGTAAATTAGCCGCCACATGATTTCGAGCAAACCAAGCAATCATGAATCTTCTCCTATTCGTTTTGAACTAGGCATTACATTGATTTTAATCATTGTTAGCGGCCTCCTGGCTACCTTGAGGTCCTTTTCTGTTTCCCTTTTTACCTTCACCTGATTGTCTGCGCGCTTTTAATTCCTCAACACTAATACCCATACGTTTTGCTATTTCTGCTATTTTACCTTCTCGTCCTTGTCCACTTTTGGGCCTAGTTCGATTTGGTTTTTCACCTGAAATAATCACAGGTGTGCCTGAACTGACTTGTCCTAAAGGCGTGGTGACGAGTGTTTCACCTGCAACTAGTCCACTTTCAACAATCGCTTGGTGGTCGTTCTGCCATCGAATTTCTATGTCTCTTCTTAACAATATTCCGTTTTCGACTAGGTAAACGTAACTTCCTTGATAAATGGAACTGTTGTTGATGATAATCGCGTCTTGAATGGTTTTACCTTGCACTTCAGCACTGACATATTGGCCAATTTTAATTGACGTACCGGGATGTATGTCGGCGTTATATGGTTCAGCAATTTGTGCAACGATATATAGTTGTTGAGAGTTTGAATCTATAGCCGCTTCTGTACGAACAACATGGCCTAACCAATCTTGGTTTTTAGTCAGGCTAGAGGTGAATCTAGCTTCTATTGCATTTTGCAGAGTTGGTTTGTTTTTCGCTGATTTAAAATCTTCTGGAAAATTGACTAGGTCTATATCGTTATTATTAATCGGTAATCGTATTTCGACAGAGTCGGTAGAATAAATTTCGGCTACCTTGCTATTGTTTGGTATGACCTGACCAAAGTCTACTAACTGAGCTAAAACTCGGCCATCGTAAGGGGCTTTGATTTCTGTTCTTTCTAAACCTAATTGTGCGCGAGATAAACTTGCTTCTGCAGACAGTAACCTAGCTTTAGCCGACTCTAATTGCGGTTTTCGCAATACTAAGTCACTTGGTTCTTTTCCATTGCCTAAACGTTGCCAATCAATTGCGGCTTGTTTTGAGTTAGCTTGTTCTTCAAGTAAGTTTTGTTGGGCTGTTAGTAACCCCGCTTCAGCAATTTTTACATTGGCTAAGTAGTCTCGTTGATCAAGTTTAACCAACACGTCGCCTTTATTGAAAAAGCCCCCATTTCTAAATGCGGGGCTAACATAAATAATCTCTCCCGATACTTGAGCCACTAAAGCACTTTGTGTTGTTGGTTGAATTGTTCCGTAACTGTCTACAACCACTGTAAACTCTTGCGGTATGAGTGGTTGTATATCTACCGTCAATTGTGGTGTATTTGGTGGCCCGCCTCTTCTGTTTTGCGGAGGGTTGTTAAGAATTAAGTTTGCCGCAACAGCTGTGATTAATAATATGCCCGTAGGAATTAGCCATTTTTTAATATTACTCATCTGTTGAGCCGTCCTGTGAATTGTTATCTGTTATGTTGTTTTTATTTGAAAAATCACCGCCTAAAGCAAGGTGTAAATTAACCCTGTTAGCTAATAGTTGATTGGTGATTTGAATTAGACTGCTTTGTGCATTAAAGGCTCTACCTTGTGCATTAAGTACCGTTGTATAGTTCACTAATCCTCTTTGATATTGTTCAAATGCTAGTGTTTCTGCAGCTAAAGCATTCTTTTGGGCAGATAAAGTAGCTTGATATCTAACGTGTAAACTTGCTTCATTTGTAATCGCGTTTTCAACCTCTGTAAACGCATCATACAAAGTACTTAAATATGTTTGTTCTTGTTGTTTAAGTCGTAGTTCGGCTATTTTTTCATTCGACCTTAATGTACCAGCATTAAATATTGGTGCCGTTAACCCACCCAATATGGACCAAGCAATGGAAGAGGTAGACAATAAATCTGATAATTCTTCAGTAGAATTGGACAATGAAGCAGTCAGCCTAAGACTAGGAAACCTTTGTTTATGGGTAAAAGCTAACGTCGCGTCCTGAGCTAGTACTTTATACCATTGTGCATTTAGTTCTGGCTTACGGCTTATAATGTCTGAAGGTAATCCTATTGGTATTTGTTTAGTGAGCAGTGGTAAATTTTGTTCATCAATTTGATTTATTATGTTTCCGCTTGGATAACGTCCTAATAATTGTTCTAACGCTCTGGCTGATTCTATTAAGTTTGCTTTTTGGTTAGCTAAATTTGAGGTTTCACTATTTAATTCATTTCGAGATAAATAAACATCAAGCGCCTTATTTACGCCTTGTTGATAGCCAGACTCAATAATATCTACACTTTGTTTCGCGTTATTCACTCGTTGTTCAAAAAGGATTGATAATTTATTGGCTGAAATTAGGTTAAACCAAGCAATAACGACCCGTGATACTAAGTTTTGAGTGTTTTGTTGATATTCTGCTTGCGCTGCGAGCAAGTTAAGTTGAGAGGCTTGTTGGTTGTCAGATAGTTTTCCCCACATATCGACTTCATAACTAGACTCAAGTTTAAGTGTATTTCTATTGGAAATATCACCACCTATTGCTGACTTAGCTCTATTAGATGTTAATGATAAGTCTAAATCAGGTAAAAAATTAGCGCCCGTTTGTATCACTTGTTGCTGAGCAATCGCGACTTTATATGCGGCTTGTTGCTGAGCTTGATTAGACTTAATTGCTTCCATTGATAAAGATTTAAGCAATGGGATGTTAAAGTCTTCTATCCAATTATCTTGTGCAGATCCTGTATTGACATTAGATTGCCAATTTTCGGGGATTTGATACTCACGTAATTCAGTACTTACTTGGCTCTTATTGGCACAACCAAATAAAAAGATACTTAAAATTAAGGGACTATAAAATTTCACTAGGGGGAATTCTTCTCATAATGTTGATTGCAATCAATTTATAGGATAGGAAACCAAGGTTAAAGTGATTTACTTAACTTTTACAAAAGAAAACAGAAAAGGACCTCAGTAATAATTACTGCGTGGTTGATAAACTACTCCATCAATTAAGAGCAAAAACAAAGGTTAGGTAAATATTAGCTAATCGTTATCTAATACTCATGTTTACCGCGGCAATAATTTTAAAGTACATACCTCAAAGTTACATTTAGCTAATTAAAGGAAAACATTATGCCTAATCCACTTGAAGTATTACTCGACCCGTTATCTTTGGGGCTTTTATCGCTCTACGCGTTTATGATTATTTTAGAGTTCTTATTCCCAGCAAGAAAGTTACCAAATATTAAGGGCTGGTATTGGCGTTCGACTATTGTGTTTGTTGTGTATTTCTATCTATCATCGTATTTGCCTATGATTTGGGATCAATATCTATTGCCATTTCAATTGATAGATATTAGTCATATGAACGTTTACCTCAGCACTTTTATTGCTTTGTTTGTGTTCGAGTTATTGGTGTATGTGTGGCATAGGGCTATGCATCAAAATAAATGGTTATGGCTGTCGTTTCATCAAATGCACCATAGTGTTGAACGTTTAGATACTTTTGGTACTTTCTACTACAGTCCTCTAGATATGGCGGGTTTTACTTTATTAGGCAGTTTGACCCTAACTGTAGTTATGGGCATAAGTGCAGAGGCTGTATCGTTATTTTTGTACGTCAGTATGTTTTTGGTATTGTTTCAGCACGCTAATATTAAAACACCGCAATGGATTGGGTTCATAATACAAAGGCCTGAAAGTCATTCTGTACATCATCAAAAAGGTGTTCATGCCTATAACTATTCTGATTTTGCCATCTTTGACATATTGTTTGGTACTTTTAAAAATCCTAGAGAGTTTAATAATGATATTGGTTTTTATAGCGGAGCATCGGCCAGAATAGGGGATATGTTATTGGCAAAAGATGTCTATAAACCAGAAGGAAAGCGTGCATCTGAACTGGCTTGATACCGACAATATTGATAAGCAAAAAAGCTTAGAGCCGTTTCCATTTCTGGATCTAGGGCACTAAGCTTTTTAACTCATGGATAGACTAGAGTCATCGGATGTTAATGAGACACTTTGATCCTCTCAATTGAATTGGTAGCTGCAATATGGTTTTTAGGAGTAGGGCCCATTCTAAAATCTAATTGTACTTTAAGTCCCGTTTGTCTTTGTGCTTGGCCACCTTGAATTCGAGGTTTATATTCCCATTGCACTAGAGCATCTTTTGCGACCTTATCAAATACACCGTCTGGAAATGAGTCGATTACTTTTACATTATCTACATTGCCGGTGCTGGTAATATCAAACTCCAAAATTACCGAGCCTTCCTGTTTGTTTTTAACTGCCTGTATTGGATATTTAGGTTCGATTCGTAAAATAGGCTTAGCCATATTTATTTCGCTTGTTTGGGTCGCTTTCTCGGCGACGCCTGCAAACGCGACTCCGCCTAATAGTGAGGCACTAAATACCAAGGATAGACCAATTAAACTGGGTTTTATTTGGGGCTTGTTTTTTATATTGTGAATGCGTTTAAACATACTTTTTTTCTCCGAGTAAGGTGAATAAATAGCAAAATTGCTTAATGGTTTTTGAGCGCACTGGATCAGTGCTTTACTGTAGGAAATTTTTTCAGCAGTCGTGGTGTTCTTTAAAACGGCTTCATCACAGGCTAATTCTTGACTACGTCTAAATGCCTTGTAAGCCAACCAAAACAAAGGATTGAACCAAAACATAGCTAATATGATTAATGCAATTCCATTAAAAACGTTATCGGAACGTCTGTAGTGGGTGAGTTCATGTTGCAAAATGAGTACTTGTTGTTGCTGTGTAAAGTTGTCCTTAAAGCCCACAGGTAACAATAGCGTTGGCCGAAATATGCCACAAACAACAGGGCCGGTTATGTCTGAATGAGTGAACACTTTTAGCTTTTCAGGTAACGGAATTAACATCTTAGAATTTGAAAACTGCTTAACAATTTTTTTGTTAAAGGAGTATTGGGTTATGGCAGCTAAGCTTAAAATACTGAGCGTTCCAAGTGTCCACAGTAGTAACCATACTGAAGTGTGTTCGACTTGTGGCGTATAGGTTTTTAGATCAACGATATAGTGATAAATTGGTTGCTCACCAGAAACCGTAATGTCCTGCGGCATATTATTCACAAGCAAGACTAAAGGTAACAACAACCATAATAAATAGACTGTTTTGGCCCCTATAAATTTGAGGGCTTTAGCTTCAATAAACAAAAGTATAAGAGTGACACTAGAAACCAATAAAAGTTGCGAGAGTAACCAATTAATCATTGTTCTTCTCCCATTCTTGTATCAAAGACTTAAGCTCCACAACATCCTGTTTAGATAAGGCGTTATTACTGGCAAACCCTGCTACCAATGGTGCTACCTTGCCATTAAATAGTCGACTGACTAAGCTTTGACTTTCTATATCCGTGTAAGCATTACGCTCTAATAACGGAAAATATAGGTAGCTTCGTTGTTGTTTATTAAAATCAATTATTTGTTTTTTTACTAATCGACTTAGTAAGGTTTTGACGGTTTTTTCATGCCAGTCTTTTTTTTGATTGAGCCTTTCGATTATTTCACTGGCTGTAGCTGGGTGGCCTTGCCATAACGCATCCAGTACTTCAAATTCAGTTTTACTTATTTCGTTTGATTTTTGCATATTATTATTGATTACACTTGTAGTCGATATATTTAGGATTACATTTGTAATCAGTGCTGTCAAATGTTTTTAGTTATCTAATTATTTTTATGGCTTATGCCAATGAGCCTATCTGATGTAATGGGGGTATATATCTAAGATAGAGAGGAGGTGGTTGCTTTTTAACAGCTAAAGCAAAGGCGTGAAGCTCGTATTAACGGCTCACCCATCAATGGGGCGGCTAATTCATATAGAGGCAAAGAGCCTCAATGGAGGCTACTTTGAACTATCTTTGTTATCCGTACAGCAATACTTCGGTTCTACAAACCATTGTGATATTGCACATTTGTTGATTCAGGCACCATGGTTTTCAACGTTTCTGTTACCAGGCTCACCACCTGAGGATTGTCTGCTGAATGATTATTTAACAATTTTTCAAACTGTCTCACCAATTGTATTTTGTCTGGTGATTGTTTGTCGCCTGCACCAATGTTAGTGAGATCTAACATAAAATCGTCGAACATGTATGCAAGATCTTCTATCACCTGCGTATTTACAAATTGGTCTTGGTTGTAAATGCTAGGGTATCCGGCTTTTTGTTTATCAATAGCAAAGGATTCACCCTTTAAATTGGTAATACTTGTGGATTTATCACAAGACAACATACAGCCATTGTCAATTCGGGGCTTTTCACAACCAACACTTTGCTGGAAGAAACATTGTCTGCTGGCCATCAGTAAAATAGGGTGGTATATGCTGTATAACAATTTGAAGTTTTTAGGTCGGGCAATACTGTTAATTTGCATTCTATTAATTTCATTAGAAATAAATGCCCCGCTGCAATTAAATTCTTCTTGCATGGCTAAAAGTGCGTATGAATTCGTCGTATTTAAATAAGGTCCGGCTATCCAT
>NZ_JBPOFP010000114.1:0-14060 GCF_051252315.1 Paraglaciecola sp.
GTGAATGTGTCAGATAGAACGCGCTCATATAAAATGCAGGGGTGTAACTCTGCCGGCTGTTCTGGGTGGAGTGCTTCTTCAAATGCCGTCACTATACCGCCAATACCGAGTACCCCAGGAACCCCAAGTGCATCGGCTTCTGGTACCACTATCAATTTAACTTGGGGAGCATCATCTAGTGCCACTTATTATAAGTTGCAATATAATGATGGCTCAGGAACTTGGCGTACTTCAAGTGGTACCTACTATGGAACAAGTTACAGTTGGGTGAATGTGTCAGATAGAACGCGCTCATATAAAATGCAGGGGTGTAACTCTGCCGGCTGTTCTGGGTGGAGTGCTTCATCGAATGTCGTCAATATACCGCCAATACCGAGTACGCCAGGAACGCCGAGTGCATCGACTTCTGGCACCACTATCAATTTAACTTGGGGAGCATCAGCTAACGCCACCTCATATAAATTGCAATACAACGCCGGCTCAGGTACGTGGCAAACATCCTATAGCACCTATTACGGCACAAGTCACAGTTGGCCGAATGTGTCAGATAGAACGCGCTCATACAAAATGCAGGGATGTAACTCTGCTGGTTGTTCTGGGTGGAGCGCTTCATCAAATGTCGTCACTGTCGTCAACAACCAACCACCTGTCATTACCAGTGCGCCAGATAAAGTAAACCTTGAATGGCAAGGTGGCAGGACATTGTCTGTCGTGGCAAACGACCCTGATGGAAGCGATGCCGCCTTGACCTATTTGTGGGAGCAGACAGAAGGGGTAGCTGTTATTAATTGGACAGGGAAGACAAGTGCAACTACTACTTTTCAAAGCCCGAATATACCCGATGTACCTGCTGTTGACGGCATATTGAGGTTTAACGTCACCGTGACCGATGTAGGTGGTAGCTCTGTTTCAAAAATTATCACCATGACTTTACAACAAAGGCCTACTGCCAGCATTATTGCGCCTACGATAAATGATATTAGGATGAAATCGGATGATGATTTAATCATCCAGTTAAATAATATGAAAGCGGTGACGGGCTCAATCAGTGATGCTGAGACGATCATTTATCTGGCCAGTGACAATACCTATCCAGTGTCATGGCGGTCAATGAATTTAAATGCGACTAAAACAGAGGCAACATATAACTACGACAGTCTTTCAGCATTACCCTTACTTCCCAATAAACGTTATCGCGTTATAGGTCGCGCGAATGCTAACACAAGCCCTAAGGCATATGGATGGTGGAATAGTCGTTACTTTTATGTAAACGATAAGCCTCAGATTACGGGAGGTGTTGGTATTACAGGGATAAGCGGAACGCCCACTACTGTATTACCTAGCCAACTGCAAATAACCGATGAAGATGATACGCAATTTACCGTGACTGTAGTAGATGGCGATAATTATACCGTTAGTGGGGCGACTTTCACCCCTGATGCAGATGTTTCAGGGACGTTAAATGTCAAAGTCAAAGTTAGTGATGGTATAGAGGACAGTAATACCTATACCATTGCTGTGCCTGTATTAAGCATGCCTGGTACACCTAGCGTGAACACAGAAGGTACAACCATTCATCTGACGTGGGACGCGTCAACTAACGCTACTCACTACAAACTTCAATACAACGACGGCTCAGGTACGTGGCAAACATCCAGTGCTACATATTATGGCACCAGTCATAGTTGGATAGATGTTGTTGACAAAACTCGCTCATACAAAATGCAGGGGTGTAATACTAGTGGATGCACAGACTGGTCTGCCGCTTCCAATGTTGTGATTATTCCACCATTGCCCAGCATACCGAGTGCACCAGTGGCTACTGTCTCTGGCACAACTATCAATTTAACTTGGGATGCATCAGAGCACGCAACGTCTTACAAGTTGCAATACAACGACGGCTCAGGTGCCTGGCAAGCATCTTCAAGTACTTATTACGGCACTAGTCAAAGTTGGCCAAATAATGCGCCTATGACGCGCTCTTATAAGTTAAGAGGATGTAACGCTGCAGGGTGTTCAAACTGGAGCCTTCCTTCAAACGAAGTGACGGCTGTTGCGACCCCAGAATCGCTCAATGTAAGTGTGGCAAATTTCGTAGCTTCCCCAGTTGATATTGTGCGAGGGACAGATGTGACATTTACTTGGGACGCAATCGACGCTTCTTATAGTGACTTTGCTTATTATTTGTCTGCGGATACGCCAAATACCACTGGTCATGATATTGGTAAAATAAACGGGACAAGTCGCACAGCTGAATTAGGGTACACAGGGTCGTATAAATACTACCTAAAGGTTTGTTTAGACAATGGTCAAAGCTGCGGCCCAGCTGTAACCATAGACATTGTTTCGGCAGATACCACCACAATGCAGGTGCAAAGTATTAGTGCGAGTTCATCAAGTATTGTTCAAAACAATGATGTGACTATTAGTTGGCAGCCACCCTTAAACACCCCTGCAGGTATAACATACTTATTATCAGCCACTACACCATCTGGCGAGTCATCCCTTGGCTCCATTAACGGAACAGAATCGGTGCGCACACCAACACAAACAGGCACATATCAATATCATGTCCAAGTTTGTGATGGATTTGGCGATAACTGTGGCAGTAAACAAAGTGTTAGCACCTCAGTTATGGCTGTGCCAGAACTAATCAAGATGAGTTGGGAGAAATCAAGCATAACTGTCGGAGAAAAAAACTCATTTAGCTGGGAAGTTAGTCACGTTCAAAGCTGTATGGGAAAAATAAACGCCGATGATGAATGGTTAACGTATTCCGCGGCAGGGGTTGTTACAGGCATTGCATTTTATGAAGCAGGTAATAAAATCCACCAGATTTATTGTACTGATCAAGCTGGCAATCGCTTTCCAGTTGACGCTAATACATATTTAGAATCTAGCATTGAAGTAAAACATCTCTCAGCACCACAAAATTTAAAGGAACAACCAAGTGAATAAGGACGCGTTAAAAATGATCCATATTCCTCAAAGAATAGGCGAGCCAAAAGTAAGCATAATGTCAACAAATAAAAGAATAAAAGGGGTCAAATAAAAGGGGTCAGAGCCGAATTAAATATGTTTTAGTTTCAACATTTTAGCTTTACTATTCTACCGGTGTTTTTATTGCTCCGCTTGGTGCTGAGAAAACAATTAAACTAATAATTTTATGGAAAATAATAATAATTAAATAGGGAATGTTTAAATGACGTTTGGTATAAATTTTGGTGCCACCAAGAGTATAATTTCGTTTTTTGCAATTGTGTTGCTGAGCTTTTCTGGGCTAACAACGGCTGCGCCTTCAACACCCTCCTCTCTTTCTGCAAATATGAATGGCACTACTTTAACATTGAGTTGGGGAACGGTATCTGTTGCCACTTATTATAATTTGGGATTTCGTGATGGCAGTGATAGTTGGGGCACGTCTAGCGCCAAATATTATGGCGGCAGTAAAATCTGGAGCAATGCTACTGGGTTAGTAAATCGATCTTACAGAGTTAGGGCATGTGACGGCTCTGGGTGTTCTGGTTGGTCAGGGGCATCAAATTCAGTTAGTTCGCCTACAAGGCCTAAGAAACCTTCTTTGTCTGTGCCGTCCTCTTCAGTTGTTGGTACGGGTTTTAATATTAGTTTTGGCACTGCTGCAACCGCCACATCTTATAAGTTATTTGAAAATGGCAGCTTGTTAACAACACGTACTAGTTCACCTATATATCGAGAGATTAATTCTACAGGAACTTACAGTTATTACTTAACCGCATGTAACGCTTATGGCTGCTCAGCAGCAAGTTCACCAAGAACAATTACAATAACTGAGCCAAAACCCAGTGCTCCGTCTGCACCTGTAGTAAATTTGAATGGCAACGATGCGACCATCACATGGAACACAGTAAGTTATGCCGACTATTACAAAATACAATTTAGAGATGGCAGTAATAATTGGGCAACTTCTAGCTCTAAATATTATAACGGCAGCCATAGTTGGCCAGACGTATCGCCGCTTACAGACCGAACGTATCGCATTCAGGCTTGTAATGATGAATCAGGTTGTTCAATTTATTCAGAACCTTCAAATGCAGTAACGATTAAACCAAAACCAGAAACACCCTCTCAGCCTAATGCCACGGTTTACCAAGAAAGCATCACTTTAAATTGGAATGCGGTGGAACCAGCCGATGTTGTTGAATACTATGAAATAGAAGTGAAATTCAATGATAATCCGTGGTCTTATCAAGACGAGCCTATATTGAATACAAGTAAAAGTTGGCCCAACTTGACGGATGGTATAAGGATATTTCGTGTTCGTGCTTGTAATATAACTGCTTGCTCAGAATGGGGGCCTGAGTCTGATCCAATTTCCTTGGTTTTACGCCCTTCAACTCCAACAGCAGTGCTTACTGGAGACTCTATTCATTTAACTTGGGCGGATGTCCCCGCTAGTAATGGTTACATCCAAGTTTGGGTATCTTTTAATGGTGGCGACTGGGTTGATGTTACCTATAGCCCACAACGAACGCTGTTAACAAATTACGAAGTGATTTATGAAAATTTGAACGCTGGCACCAGAGTTTTTAAAGTGACTTCATGTTACGAATTTGTTTGTTCTGAGTTCTCTGAGGAATCTAATTTAACTGAAATAGCCACAGCTGTTAGTTGGTCTAAAAACAGCGTTAGTATTGGTGATGATTCTTTAATCATTAGTGGTTTAAAAATAGCGGTTAGTTATTGTCACGCTGCAGGAAATCCACAAATTCGATTTGATACCGATGGCAATATTCGATTTTATAAGATCTTCCCAGAAGGCATACAAGATTGGCAGTGCTTTAATGCGCAAGATGAACTAGTTCAAGAGTTTACTGAGTTATTGTCTGTTTATAAATTGGCACCGCTGCAGAATTTAACCACTATGTAATATCTTGGGCCAAAATAAAAATAAAAGGGTCAGAGCCGAATAAATTAATTTTGACTCTTCTTGGGTGAGTTGCTCTATTTAAATGATCTATGCTTGGTTGTAACATCCATGACGCTCCCCCTTGGGGCCAGCTAAAGCTGTTTAAATATTTGTGGGAAGGCCAGTTCAAATCCCAAGCCCAAGCCAATTTTTGTAGGTAAAGAGGGATGAAAGTGCCCTACTCGCCTGCATGGCCTACGTAGACTTAAATCCTATTCGGGCCAAAATGGCCAACACTCCAGATCAATCCAATCACGCCCCAAAGACTTAACAGCCCTAGTAATTCAAAACCAAAGGAAACAATATATGACAAGTAAACCAAAGTTTTCATTAATGAATATGTTATTCCAGATTGTTCGGTAATATTTTTTCTGACCTAAAGAAGTCTAGGTATAGTCAAATTAGGCAATAGAGAATGGATAACCGCACAACTAGTCAATGGTAGCGAGTATTCTCATACATTTACCAACTTGGCTGTAGGTGATAATTATCCTCTTTTATACAGTGCCAAAGGCAGTGATGGGAACAACTCAGTAGAGGAAGTACGTAATATTACTGTAGCACCAACACTTGAGGTCATTGCTTTCGGATGGTCACAATCTAGTGATACTGTCGGAGAATCCGTTACTTTTGAGTGGAATGTGGAACATGTAAGCAGCTGTGCCGGAACTATGGGGGATAGCGACACTATTAGTAGTTACGGGGTGGCTGAACCTTCCCAAAATCTAGTGTTTTATTCAACTGGAATATTCAAAAAACAATGGTATTGCAGTGACTTAACTGGAGGCCGATATCCAACAGACCCAAGTCAATTTTTGGAATCTGAAATAGAAATTAGTAAATTGCCAGCGCCAGCTGAATTAAAAGAGGTGAACGAATAATGAATGTCTTTCAAATGTTATGTCATAGCCTGCAAAAGCAGTCTGTATTTTTGTCGGTAAAAATTATTTGGCGCTTGTTTTGTTTACCAGCCCCGTGCTCGCCAACACTGTCACCCTAACTTGGGACGGGGCAGCGCATGCAGATGGTTACCAACTTGAAGAAAAGCTAAAAGACGCAAGCAGTTGGACCGAAATACCCGTAAACAACAATAATTACTGATCTTTAAAACTACTATTCTTAAGGATAAAGAATGAACGTAAAATACAGACTCCTGTTAATACTATTTTATCTCGTTACTTTTCAAGTAAAAGCAAGTTTACCCACCCCAGGCAAAGTAGAAAATCTTCAAGCCATTAAAAATAATGGCAGTTCAGTTTGGCAAGGTAGCGACATGACCTTTAAGTGGAATAAACCCAGTGGTTTCACTGGGCCACTAACCTATACTATTGAACTTAAAGAGCCTAATAAAAACAAATGGACTTGGAAGTCAGGTTGGTCAAGCACCAGTAAAGTGCGCTCGAACATGAACACAACCGGTACCTATAATTTTTGGGTCAGAGCTTGTAATCAATACGGCTCCTGCGGTAGTGCCACTAATTTAAACGTAAGCGTTGTACCACTAGCAATTACTGGGCTGACTGCCATTAAAAATAATGGCAGTTCAGTTTGGCAAGGTAGCGACATGACCTTTAAGTGGAGTAAACCCAGTGGTTACACAAAGTCGCTAACCTATACTATTGAACTTCAAGAGCCTAATAAAAACAAATGGATTTGGAAGTCAGGTTGGTCAAGCACCAGTAAAGTGCGCTCGAACATGAACACAACCGGTACCTATAATTTTTGGGTCAGAGCTTGTAATCAATACGGCTCCTGCGGTAGTGCCACTAATTTAAACGTAAGCGTTGTACCACTAGCAATTACTGGGCTGACTGCCATTAAAAATAATGGCAGTTCAGTTTGGCAAGGTAGCGACATGACCTTTAAGTGGAGTAAACCCAGTGGTTACACAAAGTCGCTAACCTATACTATTGAACTTCAAGAGCCTAATAAAAACAAATGGATTTGGAAGTCAGGTTGGTCAAGCACCAGTAAAGTGCGCTCGAACATGAACACAACCGGCACCTATAATTTTTGGGTCAGAGCTTGTAATCAATACGACTCCTGCGGTAGTGCCTCTAATTTAAGTGTAAGCGTTGTTCCGTGGAACAATCAGTATCCAACGGTGGTTAATTTCGCTTGGTCAGAGGCTTTAACAAAAGTTGGTCAAGCCGTTTCATTTTCTTGGGATATTTCTGAGATAGAAAGTTGTACTGGCTCTTTAGGGGGAGCGACAGAGGCTGCAACTCATGCTTCATCAGGTACAACGAGTGATATTAGATTTTACACTACAGGTGAGCATATCACACAGTGGTACTGCACGGATTTAACTGGCAATCGCTTTCCAGTTGACGCTAATACATATTTAGAATCCAGCATTGAAGTAAAACATCTCTCAGCACCACAAAATTTAAAGGAGCAACCAAGTGAATAAGGACGCGTTAAAAATGATCCATATTCCTCAAAGAATAGGCAAGTTAAAAGTAAGCATAATGTCAATAAGTGGCATTTTATCGACTGTGCTATTTTCGGCTTATGCTCAAGCTAACACCACAGTCACCTTAAAGTGAGACGAGGTTCCAGAAGCAGAGGACTATCAGCTAGAAGAAAAACTCGCCTCTAACCCCAATTGGGATAGTGCCATCAAAACTCAAACCAAAGGAACAATATATGACAGGCAAACCATAGCTTTCATTAATGAATATGTTATTCCAGATTGTTAGGTAATATTTTTTCTGAGCTAAAAAAACCTAGGTATAGTAAAATTAACTTACCAGACCTTACTTAATTAATGGACATTTATGGTCAAGGAATTTATGAAGAAATTCACCTGCTTTTTATTATCAATTGTTGCTTTTCAAGCGTTCTCATCAGGCACTATCGACTTTTTAGAAGTGGATAACGACGTGGTGTTGTTTTCTACTACACAAGCTAAAACACATACGCTGCCTAGTTGTGTCACTGCCGAAAACGCCAATTTATGGTCTGTGTCCTTAGCCACCGAATCTGGTCGTGCTACCTATTCTTTAATTTTAACTGCTATGGCGAAAGGCGATAATGTCGGTTTAAGCATACAAAGTGCAGATGATTGTGGTGTAAAAAATGGATTAGAAAGAGCGCTTAATGTTTCCATTCAAGTAATTTCTCAACAATCAGAAGCGGGGCTTTCTAATAGAATTAGTGTGTATAAAGCGGACGGAATAAACCGAGTTGGAACCCTCATTCAAATCAGTGATAGGGGAGCTTGGGTAATATTAGAAAAAGGAATGACTAAGGATTATATAATGTATTATCCAAAAAGTGGGACTAACGCGAGCGTAGAGTTAAGATTTGAATCTACAGATTGCTCAGGTCAAGCTTACACAAATCGCCGCGATTCCTTAGTAAGGAATACAAACTATATGAATGGTCAATTTTATATGTCGGGTGGTATAGACTCTAGATTATTGAATCATCCAGCTTCCTCTTATTTATCTGCATATGGGGATTGTACAGCTCAGTCTATAGACATAGATTTGTACCCATTAACGGAACAACATGAGACAGATTTTTGCGGAAACAACACTTGTTTTTTAAAGGAGGATTGATTCGGTGGATTTTAAGTATGCGGTGATTTCTGTGTCCTTGTTGTTTGTTGTCAACATTAGTATAAATGCAGGCACTATCGATTTTCTCGAAGTCGATAATGACGTAGTGTTGTTTTCTACCACAGACGCTAAAACACATACGCTGCCTAGTTGTGTCACTGCTGAAAACGCCAATTTATGGTCTGTGTCTTTAGCTAACGAATCTGGCCGCGCTACCTATTCTTTAATTCTGACTGCTATGGCTAGGGGAGACTCTGTAGCGTTAGATGTAGAAAGCGCAGACGATTGTGTCAATAGGCCAGGAGCCGAAGACGTAAGTAAAGTGAATTTGGTTGTCAACTCACCAAGCTCTGCAACTAACAATGTTAATTCGTTCTATAAACTAGCCCCCCATTTAACTTACCCTGAGGATAAGTGGCTCACTGGCAGCACTAGGCTTGCAAAACGAAATGTGAATGCTTTTGGAAGTGTAACCAATATTTTATCTTTAACTGGGCGACATAAAATTTCATATTTAGAAATTGAAAATCTAAACGGTGGGGTTGAAATAAAATTAACCGTAGACGGGATTATTATTTGGAATGGTCAATTGAGTGAATCTGGTACGCGGCATAATTTGTTTGGGGGAAACAATCAACCACCTGAATTTTTTATTGTTGAAGACTCTTTATTATTAGATGTGCAAACAAATACAGACCCGGATTTTAATTTGTACTATTTAGCTAGACCTATTCAGTAATTTTAAGGGAATGATATGAACTATGCTCGCTGTGTGTGTGTGTTGATTTTAACGCTAGTGCCCAATTATGGATATGCAGGCACAATCGAATTTATGGAAGTAAAAGACAACTTGGTTACTTTTTCTACTAGTGAAATTAAAGCTCATACCAGTCCCGCCTGTGCAGTAGAAGAAACCAAACAAAAATGGACCATTAAAATTAATACACCTACTGGGCGCGCGACATACACAATGTTGATGACAGCCGTGGCAACAGGTATGGAAGTTAAGGTAGAAACCGCTGGTGATTGTGCCTTTAAGCAAGGCATTGAGCGGGCTAAACGAATCTGGTTGGTTAAGTAAAAAAATTTTCAAAGGGTCATGGAATGAAGAAGTTTATGAAAGTATGTATATCGTTATTGTTGATGGCTAGCATGTCGGTTCATTCGGCGGCAATCCTTAATTATTTGGATGTGAAGCAGGGCGTGGTCGTATTCTCGTTCGACGAAGCAAAAGCTAGTACGCCTCCCGCTTGCGTTGATACCAATAATGCTAATTATTGGGCCCTATCTCTTGATACCGAAAATGGCAGAGCAATCTACACCTTATTAATGACGGCCATGGCATCCAATATTCCGTTAGGTATTGAATCAGCGGGTGACTGTGATGATGCACCAAATTATGAAAGGCCACATAAAGTGTGGTTTGAAGGAACTACTGAGAGTTCGTCTGAACAAACCTTTGAGACTGTGGCTTTACTAAAAACCGTGGGGTATGGCCATCAATATCGTACTGGTAGCCATGGTAGTGACCGCTGCAGTGTTTATAAAACGTTAAAAAATGGTCAAAACGAAGATTACTTATATTCAGTGACGCTAGGCTCTGGGGCGCGGAATTGTACATGTGCAGAAAGTGCAACTCTTGTCACGACAAGCTATACGCCCTCTGGTAGCAACAATGGGCACTACCGAAAAGACATCCAATGTGTCATTGAAGTTAACACTCCGGTTATTCCCTAAATGAAATTCTCGCACATGGAAAAAGTGATGCAAAAATATATATTCTCACTGCTAGTATGTTTGTCTTCGTGCGTGGTGGCATTTTCGTCACATGGTAATGACAATGCTTGGGTAGCACCCATTAGCGTTTATTTAAACCTGAACCAACCAGATGAAGCATTTACTCAAGACCCCATAGTCACGCAGGACGATGGCGACCAACTTAGCGAAACTTTTTCTGATTCAGCATTTATTGCTCGTATTAATACCTTTGATTCAAATCCTGACCACATTATTGATGTCAGTTTGGATGGGGTAACCTGGTTTCAAGCCACCCACAGTGGCGATCAATATTTATACGATTTTGGGACGCTTGAAGCGGGTGATTATATTCTTCATATGCAAGTTGATGGTGAAACACAATCTAACCTAGCATTTATTGTTAACGAGCGTATTTTGCCACCGGGCACTACAGTAGCAGATAGATGGGCACCAGATTCAGTAGGTGTAGATCAAAACTTTGTATTCGAATGGACACCACACCCAGGCGCCACGCATTATCAAGTTAAAATTGAAGATGCGGGCCATCCAGATCAAGAAATTACAGATATAACCGATCCTTATTACGAGTTATCTTATCCAGATGATGTGGTTATTGTATTGCGAGTTAGCGTTTGTAATGCTGGAGGGTGTGGGCCATACAGTGGGGCTAGGATCGTTAGTATTCATGGGGATGCACCAAACGTTGTTACTGGTATTACTGGCCCTAGTGTTGTTGCGTTAAATGATAACTTTTATCTGTCTTGGCCACCGGTATCAGGTGGTTCTTCTTATAAGGTATACAATGGTGTAACACGTATAGCCACAGTATCAACTACCAACAGCCAATTAAGCATTGCTGAGTTAGGCCAGGCTAACCTTAAAGTCCAAGCGTGTAAAACCAATACATTATGTGCAGCCCCTTCAGAAGCATTTACCCTTGATGTGACTGAAGACGGTGCTCCCCCGCCAGATTCTGCCCCTCTTAAAATTGCAGGTAGTTTGATGGCGCCAAGCAGAGTTGACACCAACACAAATTTTGAATTGACTTGGAACCCATCACTCGATGCTACCTATTATGTTGTCGGTTTGTACGATGAATCTACAAACCCAGGAACCTTAATTGAAGAAATAGCGACAGTGAACGACCCTTCAGCTACCTTATCTCACGATACTTCTGAGTTTATTTTTATCAGAATAAAAGCCTGTAACGATGTTGGGTGTAGTGATAGAAGTGCTGTTCGTATTATTGAGCTGCAAATTGAAGGTTTAGGAGTGGTGACAGCTTTAAGTTCGCCTTACGATGTTTTTATAAATCGAGAGTTTAGAGCTAGCTGGAAAAAAGACGACAACGCTACTAGTTACACCTTGCAATTGATACACCATTCGAACGACACAGTATTAAAAGAAATAGAAGGCATTGAGAATACCTACGCCGATGTCACACCCGACGTGCAGGGCCAACAGCGAATAAGGGTTAAATCATGTCATGCGGGAGGGTGCGCAGGTTGGAGTTACGCGAAAACAATTAACGCTGACATACCACCTAATTCCGCACCTGTAGCTCAAGACGATTTTGCTACAATCGAAGAAGGGGTAGCTGCAAATACATTCGATGTATTGGTTAATGACAGTGACATAGACCAAGACGTTTATACCATCACCAGTTATACACAACCCACATTAGGCAGTGTTGTTTGCTCTGCAACAACCTGTACCTTTGATTCAAGTACCGTCGATGTTGCTACAGATACGGATACAAGCTTTACCTACACGATTGATGACGGTAATGGTGGAGTGGCAACAGGGACAGTAACAGTAACGATACAATTCAGTGTAGTGGCATTGACCAGTGTTGCCCCTGAAGATACTAAAACATTCTTAACTAGTCAGGATGTGCTAGCGACTGCATCGGCCGTTAATAACACCAGTGCAGTGACCCAGATAGCGGTTCAAATCGATGAGGGACAGTGGCAGATTGACAATGCGTTTCCATATGAATGGAACTTAGGCAAGTTGGCCGCCGGCTCATATACTTTGTCCTATCAAGCCAAAGGAGCTGGGGTGAATGTCTCTGGGGTGGTGACTCGGAATATTACCGTGGTAGATATGAAGTCTACGACTGTCATACCAGGCACTCCTACAGCGGGTCATATTTACCTAACAACACAAGGTGTTGCTGTGTCTGCAACAGCCATTGCCAGTATCAGTGATTTCACGGTGAGTGACGTGGAGTTTGAACTTGGAAATACTTGGACTCCAGCTTCCTCAGTAAACGCAGGGGTATACAGCCATACGTTCACCGGGTTAGCGGAAGGAGAGCACGTAGTTACGTATCGAGCAAAAGATAACCTCGGTAATTTCTCAGACGAGATAACGCGTAATATTACCGTGGTAGATATGAAGTCTACGACTGTCACGCAGGTTACTCCAACCGATGAACGTACCTACCTTTTAAGCCAAAGTATTGACGTATCAGCGGCTGCACTGGCTAATGCGACGGACTTTACCGTTGAGCAAGTTGAATTTAAGTTAGGTGATAGTGACTGGAAGGTAGTCACCCAAACAGTAGATGGTAAATATACAGAAGCTTTTACAGTGGCAGAGGAAGGGGATTACACCCTATTCATTAAGGCTAAAGGCAGTGATGGGTTGTATTCTGAAGAAGTATTACGAACTATCCATGTAGTGGATAGCACGTCTACCTCTGTCACGCCAGTAGCTCCAGCCGAAAGCCATATTTACCTAACAACACAAGGTATCGCTGTGTCTGCGACAGCCATTGCCAGTACCAGTGATTTCACGGTGAGTGACGTGGAGTTTGAACTTGGAAATACTTGGACTCCAGCTTCCTCAGTAAACGCAGGGGTATACAGCCATACGTTCACCGGGTTAGCGGAAGGAGAGCACGTAGTTACGTATCGAGCAAAAGATAACCTCGGTAATTTCTCAGACGAGATAACGCGTAATATTACCGTGGTAGATATGAAGTCTACGACTGTCACGCAGGTTACTCCAACCGATGAACGTACCTACCTTTTAAGCCAAAGTATTGACGTATCAGCGGCTGCACTGGCTAATGCGACGGACTTTACCGTTGAGCAAGTTGAATTTAAGTTAGGTGATAGTGACTGGAAGGTAGTCACCCAAACAGTAGATGGTAAATATACAGAAGCTTTTACAGTGGCAGAGGAAGGGGATTACACCCTATTCGTTAAGGCTAAAGGCAGTGATGGTTTGTATTCTGAAGAAGTATTGCGAACTATCCATGTGGTGGATAGCACATCAGTGTCGATATCCCCGCAAACACCGAATGATAATCAAGTTGTGCATGTGACAGACAGTCTCACCGCCACTGCAGAGGCAGCAGGAATTGTGACTGGTGTGACGGTTAGTCAGGTTGAATTCAAATTAGGCAATAGAGAGTGGATAACCGCACAACTAGTCAATGGTAGCGAGTATTCTCATACATTTACCAACTTGACTGTAGGTGAAAATTATCCTCTTTTATACAGAGCCAAAGGCAGTGATGGTGATTATTCAGTAGAGGCGAGTCGCACTATATCCGTAGTAGACAAGTCAGTATCGATATCCCCGCAAACACCGAATGATAATCAAGTTGTGCATGTGACAGACAGTCTCACCGCCACTGCAGAGGCAGCAGGAATTGTGACTGGTGTGACGGTTAGTCAGGTTGAATTCAAATTAGGCAATAGAGAGTGGATAACCGCACAACTAGTCAATGGTAGCGAGTATTCTCATACATTTACCAACTTGACTGTAGGTGAAAA
>NZ_JBPOFP010000115.1:0-13923 GCF_051252315.1 Paraglaciecola sp.
ACAGGCTCTATGTTAACACATAGAGCCTGTTGTCATGGGTGAAAAAGTAAGGACGTTTAGAACTTAGCTGATACACCAAGTTGATATCTCACACCAGAATATTGAACTAGCGTGACACGTTCACGAACGTCAGCGTATTCAATAATATTTTCGTTGGTAAGGTTAATGGCTTCAAAGTTAACAGTGAAGGTTTCGTTGATATCGTACGAAGTACTAAAATCAAATTGACCATAGGCTTCAACATGTTCTGCTAGTGCACCTCTTGAGCGGCCACCTTGACGAGCGGCTAAGAAATCATCACGCCAGTTATAGGCTAAACGAGCTTGAAAGTTGTCTTTTTCATAGAATGCAATTACGTTGTATGCATTTTCTGAGAAACCTTCTAACCCGCCACCTGCAGGCATCACGCCGTCTTGTTCAAGTTGTTCACCAGCGGCATCTTTGTCTTCACTTGATGTGTAAGTATAGTTAGCTTGAACACCAAACCCACTTAGCCAGCCTGGTAAATAATCAAAGTAATGCAGACCAGCAACTTCGAAGCCAGAAACGGTACCACCAGAGCGATTACCTTTTTCTGTGATGGTTTCTATCAAGTCACCCCATCCTTCAATATCTACACCTGTATCTTCTGTGTAAGTACGAGTAGAGATAAAGCTACTAATATCTTTGTGGAAGAAGTTCATTGAGTAAGCGCTACCAGAATCGTGATAGTACTCTAATGACAAGTCTAACTGAGTCGCTTCGTAAGGTTGTAGGAACGGGTTACCACCTGATTGAGTGAAACTTTCCGCTCTAACGTTGTTGTAACTTCTGTTTACACCCGTGTCTCCAAGTGAAGGGCGTGTGATAACTTTAGCCGCAGCACCTTTTACGAAGAAACCATTACGGTAATCCATAGATACGTTTAAGCTTGGCAATACATGGTTGTAATCGTTGTTTTCAGTTACCGGACGAGGATCGGTAAATTCAACATCAAGCACTACACCATCACCAGTGTCTGGGCGAGTTGGGTCAACAAATTTTTCGACACTAATACGGTCTTTACGGTGACCTGTTGAAGAAACTTTTGTTTCAACATAACGTGCACCAAAGTTACCTGTTAAGTCAAAGTTAGAGAATTCAGCTTCGAAGTTACCTTGTGCATACAAAGAAAGAACTTCTTCTGTGTTCGCAACTGAAGCGGCTTGGTCTAAAATCTCTTCAGCCCAATCAGGTTCGCCACGCAGGTTACCAATATCTGTGATGAATTGATTAATGTCGTTAATTAATACAAATTCACGAGGGAAATTACCCGCTACTTCAGACAAGAAACCGTTGCCTTCGTTGATTGAGAATAAACCATCACTCATCGGACGTTGAGTACCACAGGTGTTGGTTGCACCGCGCGCAATTGGATCTTCAATATTAGGGTTTGAACAGCCATTTTCATTCTTGTACGTTACTTGTGATTTTTCACGATCCGTATAAGCAAGTCCAAAATCTACTGATTGAATGATGTCTAAGTCGCCTTCGAAGTCGTAACTTGCATCGAATTTAGCTTCAAGTATTTCATCTTCTAGTTCGTTATGACGTAAATCATTCCAGTGGGCACGAACGCTTCGAGGGTCACCTACGTCTATGGTCGAATCAATGGCAATGACATCACCTTGGGTTGCATCAAATTTAATATAATCAGCATCAGTTAATCCGCGTTCTTGTCCTTCTACGCTTTGATCAACAGTGTGGTTAATATAATGAGGAACAAAGGTATTGCCTTTCGGATCTGATGTCGCTTTTGAGTAGGCAATGTCGCCCTCAAACTGCCAACGGCCTTTGAAAACTTCTGTATTGAAACCAATGACTTCGGTAGTTGAGTCTTGACCAACTTCCTTAAATAATCCATCAATCGGGCTACTCTCTTTGGTTGCCGATAGAGCTGTTTGGTTTTCAGATATTACAACATCAGTCCAGCCAGTATATTGAAGTGGTATTTGCATACCGTTACTGAATTCTTGGCGACTAAGATCAGAGTATAAATAATCGAAGGTGTGTGTGATGTCGTCACTTTGTGCCCATTGAATGGTCACGTTCGCACTTGTACGTTCACGTTTTTCTTCTGACAAGTTGTACTCAGCTCTTCCAGGGAACCAAACATTACCACTAGAAACTGGACTACCACTTTCAGTCGTAATCGGGCCTGGAGCAAAGTCAGTGTTTTCTGCCTTAAAGCTCGCCCACAAATTGGTTGCAGCTGAGTCAATTCGACTTGTTGACTGTACGCTAGAAAAACCAACTAATACACCAAAGGTGTCATCGTTAAACGTATTACTAAAAATACCAGAAAATTTGGGATCCATTTCTTCTGATAGATCGTTGTATTTCATGTTTATAGAGCCAACAGCGTGCATCCCTGGGTTATTCAAGGGACGAGCTGTATTTACATTAACATAGGCTCCTAAGCTGCCCTCTGCGATATTCGCACGAGAAGCTTTGATTACATCTGCGCCTGATATAAGTTCAGAAGGTAAAACTTGGAAATCAAATTCACGACCACGATCTGTGGTGGCAATTGTTCTATCATTCACTTTAACTGCGTTAAATTTGGGGCCAAAACCACGTACAGTGACTTTCGAACCTTCACCATTTGTACGTGAAATCATAACACCAGAGATACGTTGTAGTGATTCAGCTACGTTTTGATCTGGAAATTTACCAATATCTTCAGCAACAATGCTGTCTTGGATCGAAGCTGCGTTTTTCTTAAGATCCATTGATTCAGTTAAACTACTTCTTATTCCTGAAACTTGAATCACTTCTGTGTCGTCAGCTTCTTGTGCGAAACTAACACTTGTACACAAGGCTGTGGAAATAGCCAATGCGATAGGTAATACTTTTGAATTGAGTGTGTTTTTCATATGTAATCCATTTTTATTGTATATAAACCAGGTTTTGTATTTATTTCGTATGTGTAAAAATTTTGTTTTTTTTAAGATGAATTTAAAAATTATTTTTTATAGGTTCACCTAATTAGACATATAAATATAAGTTTTCCAACCTGTTGTTTTATAACGTTTTAAATTATTTCTTCCTGTAGGGTTTTGATAGGGACTAGCTGTTATAGAACCTATGTTAACAAACATCATATTTTATTGTTTTAATTTTGTTAACAACTTAATTAGAAGTGAAGTAGGGTTTGTTTGCAAGTAAAAACATAATTAATATATGAAAAATGTTAAATGAAATCGTTCTCAAAATTAAGGTACGTAATACTTGTTAAATTACACATTGTTTGGGGGCGGTTGCATGTTGTTTAGTTGTGTATTTTTGATGTTTTTTAATTTGGCTAGTGCGGTGTTTGTTGGTGTGCAACTATTGGCGACAGTGATTTGTCGCCAAGTTTAGTGGTAATTAAAGTGAGTTAACCTGAGTACTGGCTAAGAAGTATCTTTTGAGATGAATTTAACACTTCTCAAGCTTTATTGGATAACTTTGATTTGCTCTCCATTGCCCAACGTAAAGGTTTTCATCATCATCGATACATATACCATGGCAGTGTTTAAATAAATCCCATGTTGAGCACATAGGTTGCAATTCGCCATCTATATATTTTGGTTGAGTTCCGCCAATATTTGCCACTACCTGATGATCTTGGTCCAATACGGTTATAAAGCCAGAATCTACTGCATTGGTTCCTTCGACATGTGACCAACAAACTGGCGCAAAACCAAAGTTTCCTTGAATAACAGGACCGCCAATATAAGCACCGGGGGTGGAGATTGTTGAAATATATTCACCGGTCATACTGAATATTTTTAGTGACTGCTCTCCACGAGAACTTATAATCAGTGTTGGTTCACCTTCTTGCCTTGTATCAATAACGATGCCGTGGGTGTTAGATAAATTTAGGTCAGGATTTTTATTGTCGTGTCCGCCCCAATGGCGAATGTACTGACCCTGTTTGTTATATTGAATAACATAGTCAGAACCATATCCATCTGTTACATAAAAGTCACCGTTGTCAGCAATTGCAATATCCGTCGGTCTAAATGGTTGCTCTGGCGTATATATGCCAATAGTTTGCGGGTGGCCGATACTGAATATGAGCCTGCCTTCTATAGTTAATTTGGCGATAAAGCCACTTTGAGCAATAACCTTGTTAGTAGGTGAGTCCCAATCGTCTGTAGATACGCCATCCCATTTAGGGTTGACTAACCAACCACTATCCACAACATATAAATAATCTTGGCCATCTTCGTTGACCACTTTAATCGCGTGAGCGCCAGGGTATTCGGTTCCCCATGTATCTAATAACTCGCCATCTTGACTATAAACAATAATGTTGTTTTTAACGTTATCGGTGATCATTATGATCCGGCCTTGTGAGTCTATGGCTAGGTCATGGCAGTTTTCGACAGGTACCTTTTGCGGATCAAGCTGTCCCCATTGGGTGTTTACCTTGTATTTAAAATCGCCAGCACCAACAATTTTTCCATGGGGATCTAGCTGTGACTTTGGTAAAGCGTTGGCGGTTTGGGTCATGCTTAATAATGCTCTTTTAAAAAAAGGGAGATTGTACCAAGTGATCTTAAATTGTAAATGGTGAATTGTTTACAAAGTGGGCGGTGGTAAAAATAAAGGCATTTAATTCCATGTATGGTGCAAGCTGGGATTAAATGCCTGTGGAATTCTTTTAATTAACGAATGTTGGCTTTAACAGCTTTTGTAGCTTTAGTCACATCTCCACCACGTAGGGCTTCAACTATCACTCTATGCTCATTTACACAGGCGTCTCCAGAAGTAATACGTTTATAATTCAAACGCATACGCATAACAAATGGATACCAGATATTGACTAACTCATCACCACCTGCTTTGTAAATGATGAATCTATGAAAAGAAATGTCGACTTTTGTTACTTCTGTATAGTCCTCTCTTTCAAAAGCACTTTGTAATTCATCTAAAATTTTATCTAGTTCAATAAAATCTTTATCAGTCAATGAACCATGTAACTGCTCAATTGCATAAACTTCGATGTTTCTTCTAAGGTTAATCATCAGCTTTTGCATACTGGTATCTAGTACGCTGTTGACTGAAGCTCCAACATTATTCTTAGAAATTAATAAACCTTCTTTGGTTAACTGTAAAATAACGTCGCGGATTGGCCCACGAGATAAGCCAAAACGTTCTGCTAGCTCTTTCTCGTTAAGTTTGGTGTTAGGCGCTAAATCACCTGAAATAATATCTGAACGTAATTGTTCTGCTATTTGATCTTTTACAGACAGTATTTTAGTTGGTCTAGAGCCAGCCATCTTTTATCCTTATTATTTTTAACGCCAATTTAATATTAGCTAAATCGTTTATTTAGTACTGTTAACACAAAACTTAAAATTATTTTATGTATATTGAATAAATTTTAACATACAAATTAACAGGTCACACTAACCCAAATTGAATGTTTTATGCCTTAATGTACAAATACTTATACTGTATTGTTAATAATATGTAAATAATCGTTTAATGTCTACTGTTAACAAGATGGATTTCTTTCATTTGGTTAAAAATATGGGCGCTAAATTAGTGTTTACTCGGACAATATTGATGAATGTATGCATGATGAGGGGGTAGGGAAGACGCCTTCTTTAATTCTAATTGTTGCATATCATTCAAAAACTTGGTGACTTCTTGGTCACTCATATTGTCAACGATAGGATGGTAGTTTTCTGGTATTAAACCCTGGCCAATCATGACCTGCATCCAGGAATCCTCAAACAATTCATCATTCTTTAAACATACGTGACCAGACCGTTGGAATAACTCGATTCTGTGTTTTAGTGTTTCAGGTATTTCCATATTTTTATGGTATTGCCAATAAGGGCTATCTTCACGCTCAGTAACAACGTAGTGCAAAATGATAAAGTCTCTAATTGAAGCTATATCTACTTTTGTTTGCTGGTTATATTCATCTATGTCCGTACCACGTATACCGTTAACCGGGAAAAGCTCTAGAAGCCGCGTAATTGATCTTTGGATAAGATGGATACTGGTTGATTCAAGTGGCTCTAAAAATCCGGAGGACAAACCAATAGCTACACAGTTTTTGTTCCAGTGTTGGGTTCGAGTTCCGGTTTTAAACGCTATTTTCTTAGGAGTCGTCACCATCTTCCCTTGAATATTTTCTAACAAGCGTTTTTCAGCATCTTTGTCAGACATATATTGACTACTGTATATCATGCCATTGCCCACTCTATGTTGTAGGGGGATTTTCCATTGCCAACCACTATCGTGGGCAATAGAGCGGGTATAAGGTTTTGCTGGTTCTGTAGATTCGGTTTGTACTGCAATCGCAGTATCATTCACTAACCATTGTGACCAATCTTCATAAGGGGTGTTAAGTGCCTCACCTATTAATAAAGCCCGTTGACCAGTGCAGTCTATGAATAGGTCGCCCGAGATTGTTGAACCAGACTCAAGGCTTAGGCTTTCTATTTCGCCTGAGTTTTCAGACAAATTTACCTTAGCGATCTTTCCCTCAATTCTTGAGAAACTTGAGTTTTTTTCACATAGGGCTCTTAGGTACTGAGCGTATTTTGTGGCGTCTATATGGTAAGCGAAATTGATGCCTTTATTTTTTACTTTGGCAAATCTACCCATTTTTGCTGCAACTTGTTCAACACAAAAGTCGCCAAATTGGTGTTTTAAGCCTAATAATTTACCTCGTAACCAAAAGTGTTGGAAATCAGCAGCCCAACATCCTTTGCCGGTTTCTCCGAAGGCGTGGATATATTTATGGCCCTTTTCTTTCCAGTTTTCAAAACTGATCCCTAATTTAAATGTGCCACCTGTGGCTTTTAAAAACTCGGCTTCGTTAATGCCTAATATTTCGTGAAAGAATTGCATGGTGGGGATAGTGGCTTCGCCGACACCAATTGTGGCTATGTTGTCAGACTCGACTAATTCCACCTCAGTGTTTTTGATTAGCCTAGTCATGGCTATCGCTGTCATCCAGCCAGCGGTGCCGCCTCCAGCAATAACTATCTTGGTTTTTCGTTCTTTCACTTTATTCTCATTTGGGTTTTTATTTATATTAATTAACTTGCACAATCGGTTCAACAGCCCCTAATAAAAAAGGCCTAGTGATAAATCACTAGGCCTTTTATTAACTGCTTACCATGTACACAATATTATTGCGGTACAGGGAACATCAGGATGTTATCAATTTGGAACGTTTGATTAGCTGGAATGTTTATTTCCAATCTAACTTTAGCGTTCGTCCAATCAAAATTCACATCGCTCGCATACGGGGAACCGTTCCAATCCGTACCAGTAGATACAGTGTTTAAGTGATAATAATATTCATTAAACGCTGTTTCAATAGGCTCGGCAAATCCAGCTTTACGCACCCAGTTGCCCGTTTCTTCATCTACTATTCGTATTAGTAATGCTGAAGGATCGGCACTCGGTGTATCAGGATTGTTTACGTATGTCGGGTTACGTAACGCAAGTTTAACTATGTAACGCATACCTGTTTTAACGCCACCTTGCACAAGTTGACTTGAATCAAGGTAAAGTGTACCGCCGTTAGCACCACCAGACACTTCTAGGCCGTATTGCAGGTCTTCAGTGTTTTGTACTTGGTTTGCTTCTTCTGTCACAGCTAACGTAGCGTCACCAGAAACTTGCCAACCTCCAGATGTACCAGTAGAAAATAATCCATCTGGAATTAATTCTAATTCTCTTTTGTATTGGAACTTCACAAGTGAGAAATCATCATAAGTGCCTACGCCTAAACGGAAAGACAAACCAAACGTGGAATCAGGTTGGAAAAACTCATCAGCATTAACGTAGGTAAGTGTGTGTTCCATCCAGTTGCTAGTACCGTTATTAGGTGATTCCTCTACTTGGAATACACTGCTTTGGTCACCATTTTGGTTAAATGTAACTCGAGAACTACCCCATGCGTTGGTTTGTTTGGCAAAGAAGTTGATATAATACTCATCACCTTCTTCAATCTTACCCTGGTTAATACCATCTTCACCAAGAAACATGAATGTGCCATCAGCTGAATTGTTAAGTCCATATTCGCCAGAGTACGCCGCTTCTGCCGCTACACTTAATGCGCCGTCACCACCCGTCCAAGACGTTCCGTCTAACGTGCCAGATTCGAAGCCATTAGCTTCAGGCATATCGCTATGCATCAAGTTGTGCGTACCACCGGTCAAGGTAATATTTAAGGTACGTTCTTCTGAAGTTAAAGCACCGTCTGTTAACTTATAGGCATAACTCAATACTTGTTCTTCACCTGGTGCTAAGTCTAAGAACCCATATGGGTCAACTTTAACGATATTAGGATTAGACAAGTCAACCCCGTATCCTGCACTGCCATCTGCTGCGACAAAATCAACTACTTGCATATTGTCACCATCAAGATCTATTGCCCCGGCTTTTAAATCAAAGCTAGTGGTAAAGGCAGATGTTGACATAGTTTGTTCTAACACAGCTTCTTTAAATTCAGGCGGATTGACTATATCTGCGCCTAAAATGTCTACAAAGAAACTACGGTCAACAAAGTTTGTCCCGTCTGATACCTGGAAAGTAAACTCTAAATTTACTGAGTCACCTCTTTCTAACAAATCAGCATAAGGTGAAGGATCAATTTCTACATTATATTCAACCACTCCTTGTTCTTCTGACCACTTAATAGTTGATTTGGCATTATTAAACACACCTTCTGGTGTACCTTCTGGTGCAGTTATACCAATTATTTCCAATCTTTCAGCAGTGTAATCTTGAGCCCTATAGATATTGGTAAGGTCTCCCACTTCATCCTTGAGCTCTTCGATATCTACGATATCTTGGTCATAAATACCAGCGGCAATATCGATTCGAATTGGCGCTGATTTTTCAGAGATTTCTCTTGACGGCTCTGGTTGTAACAAAGGTTCGCCTGTATCAGGGTGTAGTACTATTTCATCACTATTTATAAACCTTTGGTAGAATGCAGGAGCTGCATCTTCACCATCAATAACCACTTTTAAACGTCTATCAAGTGTGGTTTTACCGTCCGTTACTTTATAGATGATGTGTAACAAAGAATATTGGCCATTCACTAATATTGGTGCAAACTCGCTAGGTGTCACCACTAATTGAGTCTGTTTTAGTTGAAAACCATAAATCACTTCGTTAGTTGCTGCTAAGTTTTGCAATTCACGGATGTCTTGTTCTTGCACACTTGTGGTATTAACTATCTCACCGTCAGCATCAATTAATCCTAGTTCATTAAGGATTGGCTCACATATTTCTGGATATTCTGGCGCAATCGCTATAGTTGAGGAACAATCAGGGCCTTCCCAGACAAAACGCACATCTTTAACTTGTAAAGATGAGCCATTGTCTGCATCGGTAATTCCAGTTAACAGGTCAATTTCAAAGAAATCAACGTCTTCCGAGTTTGATGTGTCAGGGTTAGGGAATTTGTCAGCGCTTTCTTTAAAGCGAAATTCCCATTCCATGTTGCCATCTGCATTGTCGTACGTTGACGTCATATAATTAATGGAACCGTCAGCATAATCAGCCGCTGAACTCATGCCATCTATAAGTAAAGCTGACGTGTCCAACACTGGAGCTATGTTATTTTCAATAACGGTTATGTCATTGTCTGTTCCGCCACCACAACCGTAGAGTGCAGTCATCACCGCTGGAACTAATAGATTTTTATATTTAAATTTCATTTTTATCATCCTTCACTCTAGAAGTTAACACGTAGGTCTACACGGTATGTACGACCAGTGAACTGCAGCAAATTGGTTCTACTCTTGTTCACATCATCTTCAAGGGCGTTACCTTCATCAAACGGAATTTCGTTACCTTGCGCATCGACATCACCTAATAGGTGCTCACGACTGGTGTAGTAACGTCTTGTGTTTTCATTGGTAAGGTTAATAGCATTGAAAGAAACTTGAACGTTGTTATTTATCTTATAACTTGCTGATAAATCGAACGTACCACTGCCTTCTTGCCAAACAGACCCTTCGCGAGAGAATCGAGTAACCAATTCATCTGATTTTCCACGATAAGCTAGTCTTACTAAGTGACCATCTTGCTCCCAGAATACAGTCGCGTTGTAACTGTGTTTAGGTGTCCAAGCTTGAGGGAATTCAGGTAAAACCTTACCTTCTTCTAATGTTGATAATTGTTCATCAGATTTACTTTGTTGGAAGGTATAGTTCATGGTAGTACCTAAACCGCCCATCCAGCCAGGTAAGAAGTCATACACTTGCGAGTAAGATAATTCAACACCCGTAATCGTTGCACCCTCACCGTTAATTTTTCTACGGGCATCATAAATACCACAGTAGTTAATTAAGTCTGAATCATCGAACCACCAGTCTTTAGCTACGTCACTTAAGTTACCACGTCTTGGCATACAAATAGATTGGCCAATTTCCGTATAACCAGTAGGATTGGCTGCAAAATATTCACGGATTTGTTCTTCACTACGAATAATATCTGCAGCGTCATATTCTGTTAAGTCTTTATCACGTAAATCATCAACATAAACAATCGAACTTTCATTTTCGATAAAGTTGGACATATCTTTATTGAATACAGCAACCGATACCATGCCTGTTGGATTGAAATACCATTCTAAAGATAGATCTAAGTTAACTGATTCTTGAGGTAATAACTTAGGGTTATTCAGAGTTAGGTTTGAACCACGAGTAGTATTAACCGCATCACCCCAGATACCTTCGTTCAACTGGAACCCTGGTTTCAAATCATCAATTGGCGGTCTAGACATAGTCTTAGATACAGCAAAACGTCCGATTAAGTCTTGACTCAATTGGTAATTTAAGTTCAAGCTAGGTAAGAATAAATCGTAACTATTAAAACCAGCGGTTTTAAAGGTACGTAGACTGTTATCAGGCGGCGGATCTGCTAATGGATCATCTGTAAATACGTCAACAGCTAGTGTTGAAATATCACTGTGACGCCAGTTCCACCACCAACCACCTTGTGCTCCACCTTGTACGGTACGAGGCTCGAAACAAGGATATCCTGCATCATCAATTGGCATACGTACTGGATTATCTGGGTCGGTTCTATCCCAACCATTACCATCAATACGGTTTTCTCTTAACTGAGAGTTAGGCGCATTTCGTGGTTCAGTTGTTACACAGGCATCTAACTCTTGATTACGTAATTGTCTCCAAACAAACGGGTCAAATATACGGTTTAATGGAGTACTTTGGAATTTAGCCCCTGAACTACCGTAAGTTTCTACGTCAGTTTTCACATAACGTAAACCTACATCACCTGTTAGTTTGCCATCAATGTATTCAAAGTTAGCTTTAACATACGCGGCACTGTTTTCTAGAATAGCTTGGCGAGTACGTGAATCATCAATTTCTAGGTTGTTACCTTCAATACCATAAGCTAAATCAATTAATTTTTGCTCATCTACCATGGTCCAACCATCAGTGATGTTATTACGTGATACCCCAAATTCTGACATGAAGTTATCTACAGGGAAGGTTTCATCAGATTGGAAGTTAGCTGCACTGATAGTATTGACACCTTGACCAGCGATAATTCCTTTTATACCGATAGGAGTACCTTCAGAGTCATAACGCACCACTTCAACGGGCTGAACAGTAGTACGGAATTGAGCATTTTGGTCATCGACATACTTGTCACGTTCTGACCACTTGGCACCAAATTCTATTTTAGTAATACCTGCAAAGTCTAAATCGTAGTCAAAATCAACAAAAGCCGTTTTTTGAGTATCTTCAACTTCTTGGTCACTCATGCCCATCCAGTTAATGGCTTGCGCCGCGATGTCATCAGGGTTAAATGCACTTCGACCCATGTTGTCACCATTTGCTAATGGATCCATTAGTGAAGCGAAGCCATCACCAAATACAAATTCACATACGCCCGATGTACAGTCGTAACCAGCTGGCTGAATACCTGTGTGCGGGGTTCCAAAAGCATCTGCACGTGCTTTAACTTGAGACTGCACACCATAACCGTTTAGTAGGTTCATGGTTACTTGATCAGGACGATCTTTATAGGTACTTGAATAGTTAAAACCAGCTTCAACTTTTAAATCTTCAGTTATGTACTGAGTGATGTTAATGCTCGCCACTTTATTGGTGGTTTCATCTTCACCATTTAAACGCCTAAATCCACCATCAGCAAAACGGTTAATAGATTTAACTAGCGTTCTAGACTCTGGATCCATTACCCACCAATCTTCTTGAGGGTCTGTATAAGTTGGATAGTTGTCTGTGCCAGGCACTGCAGAGTTTGGATTAAATACACCTTCACGGTAGTTATCTTGGTCAGCTCGAGACCTAATATTTACCCCGTGATTGGTACTAACCACATTTTGTTTTGCCCAGTTAAGGTTCACAACAATATCTGTATCTTCAGTAGGCTGATATTGGAAAGTGGTATCTATACCTTTGCGGTTTCTTTCATTAGTAAACAATGAGTATTGAATCGCGTTAGGAACCAAAGCTGTGGTGTCTGAAATAATGTTGCCTTCGAGGTCACGAGCAACATATACATCAGTAACCTGATATTGATCAATATTCATTTGGTCACGGCGAATTGATGAGGTTTCATCAACAGCTGTAATTAGGAAACCAATTGTTTCGTCAGCAAATTTTTGTGAAAAGGTTCCTGATAACTTGTGGTCGCCTTTTTCAGAAAAGTCGTTATACCTACCTTGCACTGTCAATCGACGCACATCATTAGCTAGATCAAGAGGTTTAACAGTACTTAATCGAATTGAAGCACCTAGCGAACCTTCGTCATGGTCTGCACTTGGCGTTTTTACAACATTAATACTTGATAATACATCTGAAGAGAATGCACTTAAATCTACGGATTGGTTAAAGTCAGCAGTCGTTAAAGTGGCACCATTTAAGGTAATAACGTTTTGGTTTGGGTTTGCACCACGAACCGTGATCATTGTACCTTCACCATCAGTAGATTGTACTGATACACCCGTTACCCTTGAAAGAGCGTCTGCAATGTTTTGGTCGGTTGATTTACCGATGTCTTCGGCAAAAATTGAATCAGATACGTTTTGACTTAAACGCTTTTGGTTCATTGATTTTAAAAGACTACCTTTAAAACCCGATACCTCTATAACTTCAATTTCATCGTCATCTTTTTTTGATTTTTGTGTTGTTGCGTTACTAACGGCAGTTTTAGCTACTTCTTCTTCCGCAGCTTGCTGGTTAGCGTAAGCACTGGAACTGCTGGCTAACATAGCCAAAGTCAGCGCACTTAACTTAAACCTTGTTCCCGTATTGTTCATGTGTTTCTCCCTTAGGGATGTTATTTGACTGATTTTAGACGTTGGGAATGTACTAAATTCAGAGCCTCTAAAGTTATACTTGGATTTGTTGTTAACAACTTTTGTACAACTCAGTAACACTATATACCTGCTTGTATAGATTAATCTACATTGTAGCTATGTATATTGTTAACAGTAGTATAATTACACCTTGTGGTTTTTTGATAAATATTTGTGTAAACATGATTTTTTTGCTTGGCTGTGTTTTTTTATCTTATTGTTATTTAACACTATTATGTAAATTTTGTTTATTTGTGTTTACAGGTGAAAGCAAAAAATTATTTGTAAAAAAAATAAAAAACATAACCTCAATACGAAATTGCGTAAGAAACAAAATCAGTTTAAATGAAACTGTGTTATTGTATTATAATTTATCAGTGAATCCTCGATTTACATTTAAATTTAATCTTTCTTTGTTACTTTTTGCTTGTTATTTTTGAATTCGCATCAAGAGATTATGTGTAATTATGGAGGTCGATGAATAGATATTTATCAAATTAGGATAATTATTAAAATGGAAGTTAATACCTTTAAATTAAAGGGTTTTTTGTGAGCTTGTTATAAACATACGCTTATTG